>NZ_JAMYNW010000017.1:0-153803 GCF_040319365.1 Mesorhizobium sp. M0923
ACATAGAAATTGACACTGCAAGCTCCTCGGCTCCTTGCTTCAGTGTCAGTATGTCTCGCTCATCACCTCAAGCCGCGCCAGATGGGGTCAGCTTGGCGCTTACAATTTTTCGCGTATGTGTTCCGATCCACCTCTCATACGTCGGGCGAATGGCCGATCGGGATTTACGACGCGCCAAAAGGGCGCGCTGCCGTCTTGACTGATATGCACCAAGTGCCGCCGCACAGTCACTGGGCAGCAGGCGTCTGCTCCGTATTTTGCCGCGAGCTTACGTCGTAACTCTGCAAGGTCCGACAAGTGGCCAGGTCGCGCAGCCCGGAGCTCGTCTGCGACCATGTTCTCCGTTGGGATCAGCATGCTCTGCGTAAGGTTTTTGCCTTTGAGTCGCGTTCTGACCACCGGCAATTCGCTCATAATTCACCTCCAGGAACTCCCCTACTGAAGACGAATAAGAATGCCGCAATCCGACAAAATCTCGGATTGATTTGATTGCCGTGGCTCGAGGCCACAGCCGTGAACCCACAAAGACGCCTCCGGCCGGCACCAATTCCTTGCAATGCACACATCAAAACCCCCGCTTGCCTTATGGCGCCGGTTACGAAACGGAACTTTACGTCTTCGCCGACATGGCTCGAACTGCAGCTCTAGCCGGCATCCCGGTTGGTCAAAGCGATGTGGCAGCAGCCGGAACCGTGGCCCGGCGTCCAGGTGACGTTGTCGAAGCGCACTCCGGTGGCCTCGAACAGGCCGCGGTCGAAGGCGCCGGCGATGCGGCAGAGCGTGGCGAGCTTCTTGTCGCCAACGCCGGCTTCGACCCAAGCGTCCTTCAGCGGACAGCGCTTGACCTTGAAGGCGATGCGGCCTTGGCCGCGTTCGACGTCGGTCGGATACATGCGGCCGCCATCCGGGCTGACGGCGAGGAACGCCTCGCCGATTGCCGGTGCGTCGTTCGGGCCGAAATCGGCGAAGGCCGACGCCGCAACCTCCTTGCCGCGCCGTTCGATGGTGCGGATCATGATAGCCTCAGCCTTTTCCGCGCCAACTTCCGCGGTTAGCTCGTCGAGCAACAGACGATAGAGATCGGCGCGGTTACGGAAGGCGGAATCGAGTTCGCGCGACAGTTTTTCGGCTCGGGCTTCGACGTCGGTCATGATGCGTCCTGTTCGATCCTTGACAGTCTTGGCGCTGCCGCCACCAGCGCCTTGCCGATCGCGGATTGCGGCGCGTCGATGACGGTACGGGCATCGCCGCTCTCGGCAATGCGCCCGGCGTCCAAAATGGCGACGCGGTGGGCGATGGCACGGACGACACCGAGATCGTGCGAAATGAACAGATAGGCGATGCGCTCCTCGCGTTGAAGGTCGAGCAGCAGCCGCAGGATCTGCCCGCGCACCGAAACGTCGAGCGCCGACACGGCCTCGTCGAGCACGACCAGCGACGGTTTTGTGGCGATCGCGCGGGCGATTGCGACGCGTTGGCGTTGGCCGCCGGAAATTTCGTGAATGGCGCGGCCGGCGAGACCGGGACTGAGGCCGACGCGTTCCAGCAGAGTGGCAATACGGCGCGGGCGCTCGGCACGAGAGGCAATGTGATGGATGCGCAAGGGGTCATCGAGCACGCGCGCCACCGTGGCGCGCGGGTTCAAGGCGGCGAGCGGATCCTGAAACACCATCTGCAGACGAGCGCGCCGGTGGCGCAAGGCAGCGCCGTTCATTGACAGGAAGTCGCTGCCTTCAAATTCGATATGGCCGGCGTCGGGTTCGATGAGCCGCAGCATCAGCCGGGCTATCGTCGACTTGCCGCTGCCTGAAGGTCCGGCCAGCGCCAGCGTCTCGCCAGCTTCGATGTGGAAGGAAACGTTATCTGCCGCGGCAATGATCTTGCCGCCGCGAGGGTATCGTTTGGTCAGGCCGGAAACGGCGAGCAGAGGACTGGTCATGTTCGCTGCAACAGCGGCTCGGCGTCGAGGCCGAGATGAGCGTCAAGCAGCGCCCGAGTGTAAGTGTGCCGCGGCGCACTGACGACCTGCGCCGTCGCACCGAGTTCGATCAATTCGCCATTCCGGAACACGGCGATGCGCCCCGCCAGCTCAGCGGCCAGCGCGATGTCGTGGCTGACGAACAACAGCGTCATGCCGTCCTCGGCCACCAATTGCTGAATTAGCGCGACGATCTCGGCCTGCACGATGGTGTCCAGCGCGCTGGTCGCCTCATCGGCGATCAGCAGTTTCGGGCCGGACGCGATTGCCGCGGCGATGGCGACGCGCTGCTTCTGGCCGCCGGAAAGCTGGTGTGGAAAGGCATGCATAGCCGCATTGGGGTCGGGCAGACGGACCCGTTCAAGCAAGTTTTGGGCCTTCGCGTAGGCTTGCGGCCAATTGAGGCCGAGGTGGGTGTAGGCGACCTCGGCGATCTGCTTGCCAATTGGCATCACCGGGTCAAGGCTCGCCGATGGATCCTGGAAGATGAAGCCGATGTCACGGCCGCCGATTGAAGCATGGTCGCGAAGACTTGCAGGCTGACGTCCCGTCGCACCCCCCTCTGTCCTGCCGGACATGTCCGGCAGGACAGAGGGGGGTGTCTTGGCACCAGACATTGGCGGCGGGCGCAAGAGCCAATCGATGCGGCCTTCGATCCTGGCAGAACCCGGCAGCAGCCCGGCAATGGCAAGCGCCAGCGTGCTCTTGCCCGAACCGCTCTCGCCGATGATGGCAAAGCGCTCGCCGGCGGGAATGTCGAGGCTGACACTCTTTAGTGCCGTCACCTCGGAGCCATCGCGGCGATAGGTCACCGTCAGATTGCGGATCGAAAGCAGCGCCGTCACGACAGGCCCCTCCTCACCGCCGTCGTCTCGACGACGCCTTCGCCGGCGAGATACACACCTAGCACCGTGAGCACGAGTGCTATTCCCGGAACGATCGACAGGAACGGCGCGGTGCGCAGCACGGCACGGCCTTCGGCGATCATGCCGCCCCAGGTAACGCGGTTGGGGTCGCCGAGGCCGAGAAAGGACAATGCCGCTTCGGTGAGAATCGCCGCGGCGACGATCACCGACGACAATGCCAGTACCGGCGGTAATGCGTTGGGCAGCACCTCGCGAAAGGCGATCTCCAGCGGATGCATGCCGATGACGCGGGCGCCCGCTACAAAATCGCGCTCGCGGATCGACAGCACTTCGGCTCGCGCCACGCGTGCCGGTCCGGTCCAGGCGCCCAGTGCGATCGCCGCGACGACGACGCCGAGCGACGGCCCGACGATGCTGACGAAAGCCAAAGCCAGCAGAAAAGCTGGCACGGTCTGGAAAGCGTCGGTGATGCGCATCAGCACTTCGTCGATAAGGCCGCCGGCAAAGCCGGCCAGCGTGCCGATCACTGCGCCGACGGCAAGGGCGGCGGCGGCGGCCGCCAGGCCGACCGCCAGCGAGGTGCGGGCGCCGTGGAAAAGCTCGGCCAGCATGTCACGGCCGAGGCGGTCGGTGCCTAGTGGTAGCGACCAGTCCTGGAACGGCGGCAGCAATGCCGGCCCGGCAATGGCCTGCGGATCGCCGGGAAAGAACAAAGGTGCGGCAAGCGCCACGGCAAACAGCGCCGCCAGGATGACAATGCCGGCGATCGCTTCCGGCGTCCGGAGAAAACGGCGAAGCGGGTTCACGCGCCGGCCTCATTGGCTCTGACGCGCGGATCGAGGACGGCGTAGGCGATGTCGACGAGAAGGTTGATGATGACGACCAGAACGGCGCTGACGAGAATGATGCCGAGCAGCAACGGCGTGTCGCGTGCCGCCACCGCTTCCTGCGCCAATCGGCCAAGGCCTGGCACCGAAAAGACGCTTTCGATGACGACGCTGCCGCCCAGCATTTGCGCGGACTGCAGGCCAAGCATGGTGACCAGCGGCAACAGCGCGTTGCGGGCGACATGGGCGAGCACGACGCGACGGCGGGAAAGTCCCCTGGCGCGAGCGGCGAGGACAAAATCCTGCCGCCAGACCTCGGCCATGCCGGCGCGCATCATGCGCAGATAGAGCGCGAGATAAATGAAGCCGAGCGCGGAGACCGGCAGGACGAGATGGCGGGCGATGTCGCCAGCGCGATCAAGGCCGGTCCTGGCCGAGGCGATGCTCTCGATGCCGCCGATCGGAAACCAGCGCAGGTCGACGGCAAAGACGATGATCAGCACCAGCCCGAGCCAGAAGCCCGGTATGGCATAGACCGCCAGCGAGCCGATAGACAGGAAGCGATCACGGACGCTGCCGGGTCTGGCGCCGGCATAGATGCCGAGCACCGAGCCGAGTCCGAAGGAGAGCGCAGTGGCGCTGCCCATCAACAGCAGCGTGTTGGGCAGGCGCTCGGTGATGACATCGCGGATCGGCCGCGAAAAGGTGACGGACTGGCCAAGGTCGAGATGCAGCAGCGCCCAAAGGTAATTGGCCAGCCGCGTCAGCTCAGATTGGTCGAGCCCCCAGCGGTGACGCAACAGCTCGATCATGCCGGCGTCGCCGCCGGTCGAGACGATGTAGGCATCGACCGCATCGCCGGGAGCGGCTTCGAGCAACAGGAAGGTGCCGATGACGACAATCAGCAACACGAAGATGCTGCCGACGAGGCGACGGCGAAGGAGGGTGAGGGCGCGGCTCACGGCGGCGCCGGGTGCTTGGCGCAGTGGCAATTAGGAGATGCGGTGTTTCTTCCCACCCCCCTCTGTCCTGCCGGACATCTCCCCCGCAAGGGGGGAGATCGGATGTCATTAGCGATTTCGCCAATCTTCAACGCAGCAGGCAAATAAGCCGACGTTGCGGCCAGCCAATCTCCCCCTTTGCGGGGGAGATGTCCGGCAGGACAGAGGGGGGTGTGAAGGAACTCGGTATTTGACCAAGTTTCCACACGGATTTCGGCGCGAATTTTCATCCGCCAGAATGTGTCACGATTCTAAATAGGTGTCCGCCCAGTTCGACACCGCCCAGCGCGGGGTGTTGGCGATGTTCTTGACCGTATCGCGGGCGACGCTGATGAAACTCCATTCGGCGACGTTGATCAGTGGCAGGTCGGCGGCAACTTTTCTCTGGAACTCCTTGTAGAGTTCGGTGCGGGCGGCGGTGTCAAGCGTCTCCGATGCCTTGGCGATCAGAGCGTCGAGATCGGCGTTCTTGTAGCCGCCCTGGTTGGAGAAAGGCACCCCGTCGGGAATGCCGCTCTGCACCAGGATGGTGGTCGAGATCGCCGGATCGCCGCGGAACACCGGCGGCCCGACCGCAAGGTCGAAGGCGTGGTCGGTGTAAACCGCCTTGATATGCGCGGCAGAGTCGTTGTTGACCAGCTGGGCGTCGATGCCGATGGCGGCGAGCGCCTGACGAAGATAGTCGCCGAACTGCTTGGTCTCGTTGAAATAGGGCGCCGGCAGCAGTTTCAGCGAAAAGCGCTTGCCATCATCGCCTCGGCTGTAGCCGGCCTCGTCGAGCAAGGCGTTGGCCTTGGCGACGTCGAAAGCATAGGTCGGCACGTCGGCGGTGTAGAATTGCGGGTCGTTTTTCGGCACCGGGCCAGTGGCGGTGGCGGCATAGCCGAGAAACACCGTCTTGACGACGAAATCCTTGTCGATAGCGTGAGCGATCGCCTGGCGCACTTTCAGGTCGGCCAGCTCCTTGCGGCGATGGTTGATCTCGACGACCAGTTGGTAAGTCAGCCCTTCGTATCCTTTGGTGATCACCTTGAGGCCGGGCACTTTGGAGATGCGGTCGAGATCGGCCAGGGGCACGGCGGAGAAGGCGGCGAGCTGGATCTCTTCGGCCTCGAGCGCGCTGGCCGCCGACGTGCGGTCCGGCAGCACCTGATAGATGATCTCATCGAGATAGGGCTCGTCCTTGCCCCAATAGTCGGTGTTCTTCTCCAGCCGGTAATATTCGCCGGGCTTGTATTCGGCAAATTTGAACGGTCCGGTGCCGACCGGGGCGTTGTTGGCCGGGTTGTCCTCGATCTTTCCGGTCTCGTAGATGTGCTTGGGCACCACGCTGCTCAGCGCCGGCAAGGCGTTGCGGATCAGCTGGAACGGGGTCGGCTTGGCGAATTTGAACACGGCGGTCGCCTCGTCCGGCGTGTCGACCGCCTCCAGATCCTTGAACACGGTGCGGCCGAGATTCTGCAGCGGTTTCCAGACCTGCAGCGCCGAGAAGGCGACATCGGCTGAGGTGAAGGGCTTCCCGTCATGCCATTTGACGGCCTCGCGCAGTTTGAACGTCACCGACAGGCCGTCGGCGGCGCCTTCCCAGCTGAGCGCCAGCCGTGGCTCGAGCCCGTCCTTGCCGCCGAAGGAGGCCTCGGCCAAGGTTTCCACGATCTTGCTCGAGATGAAGAAGACGCCGTTCGAGGCGACAATCGCCGGATTGAGATTGCGCGGCTCGGAATCAGCGGCGACAACCAGTCGTCCGCCCTTTTTCGGCGTCTGCGCCCAGCCGATCGTCGGCATGGCGGTGGAGGCCAGCAGCAATGCCGAACCCGCAAGTATCGTACGCCTGGAAATGGTGAACTCTGGCATGATCGAACTCCGTCCTCTCCGCGACCCGGCCGGGTGCGCCGTACCCCTCGGACGCTCGTGAGCATCCTGCAAAGCTGATTATGGCCCTTGTCCGGGGTTTCGCCAGAGACGGAATTGGCGCATCCTCACGTGGCTTTGAAATTTCCGTCCGCTGGACCAGTTACAGGGAAGCGGTCCAATGCGCTGATCTGGCCGGACCAGATTAGACCATGCCGGTAGCGGAATGAGCTTTTGGCGCCCGCTCGACCCATTCTGGCTGGACCAGACCGGGCAAAATGATGCAGATTTGAGGGGAGCCAAGGCTCTAAAACCAGAAAGGCCGGCGCCACGTGCGGTCGGTCATGGCACTTCAGGGAGAGAGACAATGAACGTTGCTCCGGGCAAGAATGTCGTCGGCAGCGTGCCGTTCGACCAGGCCAGGGTGGACGGGCTGATGGAGGAAGCCGGCATCGACGTGCTGCTCGCCACCTCCAAGCACAACACGCAATATCTGCTTGGCGGCTACAAGTTCATCTTCTTCGCCGCCATGGATGCGATCGGCCATAGCCGCTATCTGCCTGTCGTCGTCTACGAGAAAGGCGGGCCGGAGCATGCCGCCTATATCGGCAACCGCATGGAGGGCGGCGAGCACCAGAACCATCCGTTCTGGACGCCGACACTGCATGCCGCCTGCTGGGGCACGCTCGATGCCGCCAACCTGGCGGTCGAGCATTTGCGGAAGATCGGCAAGGGCAATGCCCGCATTGGCATCGAGCCCGCCTTCCTGCCGTCCGACGCCTATATGCTGATCCGCAACGCGCTGCCGGACGCCAAGCTGATCGACGCCACGCACATGCTGGAGCGCATGCGAGCAATCAAAACCGAAGCCGAGCTGGAGAAGCTGCGCATTGCTTCGGAGCTGATCACCGATTCCATGCTGGCGACCATCGGCTGGGCACGCGAAGGCACAACCAAGAGCGAGATCATCGAACAGCTCAGGCGCGAGGAGACCAATCGCGGCGCGCATTTCGAATATTGCCTGTTGACGCTAGGCTCCAGTCACAACCGCGCGGCCTCGCCGCAAACGTGGAAGAAGGGCGAGGTGATGTCGATCGATTCCGGCGGCAACTACCACGGCTATATCGGCGACCTTTGCCGCATGGGCGTGCTGGGTGAGCCTGACGCCGAACTCGAGGATCTGCTGGCCGAGATCGAGACGGTGCAGCAGGCGGCCTTCTCCAAGGTAAAGGCGGGCACGCTGGGCGGTGACATGATTTCTCATGCCGAAGGCGTGCTGAAGAAATCCAAGGTTGCGGCCTATACCGATTTCTTCGCGCATGGCATGGGGCTGATCACGCACGAAGCGCCGTTCCTGATGACCAACCATCCGGTGACCTATGAAGGCACCTATGCCGCAAAGCCGCTGGAGAAGAACATGGTGCTTTCGGTCGAGACGACCATGCTCCACCCGACGCGCGGCTTCATCAAGCTGGAGGACACGGTGGCGGTGACCGGCGCCGGTTACATTATGTTCGGCGATCGGGGTAGGGGCTGGAACAGGGGCGGGGCTTAGGCGCCGTCTATCTCAATTCCCACCTGACGGCAGCAGCCTGAAATCCGGCAGGTCGCGCAGTGCCAATTCCGGCCCGGCCGGCGAATAGACGACGAAAAGCTGCATCGGCGCGTCGCCGGTATTGAGCGTCGAATGGAAGCGGCTTTCCGGCACATAGATGGTGCAACCGGGGCCGACCTTCTCGACGACCGGATTGCCCTTCTCGTCTTCGACCATCTGCTCGCCATTGCCTGAGATGACGAAAATGATCTCCTCGGCACCCGGATGGTTATGACGCGTATGGCCCTTGCCCGACGGCAGGTCGACGACACCACCGGAAAAGCGCTTCGCGCCGTTCACTTCGGGAGCGACCGTCAGCGACAGCCTGCCCCAGTCGAAGCCGAAGGCGCTGACGTCTTTTGGGTATACGAACACCTTGCTGTTGTCGGTCATCGTCTCACCCCTTCTTCTACGCAGCGCCGAACGTGACGGCCTTGAAATCCGCCGTTTGCCTGGCGATCGAAGCTTCCGCCGGCAGCCGTTCCATCGAACTCGCGCCGTAGAAACCGTGCAGGCCCTTGCAGCGCTCGAGAATATATTTGGCGTCGTCCGGCATCGAGATCGGCCCGCCATGGCAAAGCAGGATGATATCCTCGCGCACTGAGCGTGCCGCTTCGGCAATGGCGTCGATCTCCTTCACACAGTCGTCCAGCGATTTAGCCGAGGTCGCACCGATCGAACCGCCGGTGGTCACCCCCATATGGGCGACGACGATGTCGGCGCCGGCTTGTGTCATGGCGCGAGCCTCGTCTGGATTGAAGACGTAGGGCGTGGTCAACAGGTCGAGTTTGTGAGCCTCGGCGATCATGTCGACCTCGAGCCCGAAGCCCATGCCGGTTTCTTCAAAACTCTGCCGCATCTGGCCGTCGAACAGGCCGATGGTCGGAAAGTTCTGCACACCGGAAAAGCCCATCGTCTTCAACTCGGCCAAAAGCAGCGGCATGATGACGAAGGGATCGGTGCCGTTGACGCCGGCCAGCACCGGCGTCTTCTTCACTACCGGCAGCACTTCGTAGGCCATCTCCTTGACGATCTCGTTGGCGTTGCCATAGGCGAGCAGGCCGGCGGCCGAGCCGCGCCCGGCCATGCGGTAGCGGCCGGAATTGTAGATGATGATCAGGTCGATGCCGCCAGCTTCCTCTGCCTTGGCCGACAGGCCGGTGCCGGCACCGCCGCCGACGATCGGAACGCCGTCCGCGATCATCTTGCGGAATTTCTCCAGGATTTTCTTGCGCGGTATGGCGGCCATATCTTGGTGTCTCACTGTCTGGCGATGTCGAGGAAGGCCGTTGTGGCGGCCCAGGCGAATTCGGGGTCGTTGATATGCAGCGGCAGGCGCAGAACGCGCCGCGTTTTGGCGGGTTTGATGGTGCGCTCGATCGCCTCGAACAAAGCTGCATCGGCTTCAGGGTCGAAGAAGGCGCCGCCTTCGATGTCGAGCGCCGACACGCCTTTCTCCGGAATGAGGAAACGAACCGGACCCTGGCAGAGGCTCAGCCTTGTACCGATCCATTCGCCGATCATTCTGCTTTCGTCGGCGGTGGTGCGCATCAGTGTGACGTTTGGATTGTGCTCATAGAATAGCCGGCCGCGATAGCGTTCCGGAATTGTTGGCGGCGCCCAGAAATTGACCATGTCGAGCGCGCCGACCGAGCCGACATAAGGCAGCCCGGTGCGGGCGATGGCACCAAAGCGATCGTCCGTCGCCGGCAGCACGCCGCCAAACAGCAAGTCGCAGACTTCGGTCGTGGTGATGTCGATGACGCCGGACAACAAGCCGCTGTCGGCCAATTTTTCCATGGTGCGGCCGCCGGTTCCAGTGGCATGAAATACCATACAGTCATAAGTCGAACGAAGTTCGTCGGCGTTGGCGGTCACGCACGGCGTGGTGACGCCGAACATGGTGAGGCCTATCGAGGGTCTGCCGTCGGCCGGCGGCGCCGGCTTTGCCGCCATGCCTGATATCGCCTGGGCGGCATTGTGGAGCACGACACGGGAAAGCCGGTTGAGGCCGGCCATGTCGGTCACCGACGGCATCATGACGATGTCGGAGACGTCGACATAAGGCGCGGTGTCGCCGGAGGCCAAGGTCGAAACCATGATCTTGGGCAGGCCGAGCGGCAGCGTGCGCATGCCTGTGGTGATGATCGAGGTGCCGCCGCCACCGCCGATGCCGATAATCCCGGCAATATCGCTACGCGATTGAACAAATCGGGCAAAGGCGGCAGCCATCGCCGCCACTGCGGTGCCGTGGTCGTCGACGCCGAGCACGGCATTGCGACCCTCTGAATGGTGGCTGGCGACCTCGTCTGCCGAAACATCGACCGGCACGGTCGCGCCGCGTGTTCCGATGTCGACACGGGCAATCGAAGCGCCGGTTGCGGCGACCGCATCGGCCAGAAAAGCGAGTTCCTCGCCCTTGGTGTCGGCGGTGCCCACCACATAGATGCGCTTCATCGCGTTTCCCCGGTCCTGGGCGTGTTCGACGCTGCCGCCCCTTTGCCCGGCCATTCGACGGCGCGAAGGGCCATTGCAATTTTTTGAGACGCGCGTATCGTATTGACATGAATGTCTCACGTCAACAAGCGGCAACGGACGACGATGCCGGCCAGGGGCCGAACCCGCGGGTAGAGCGCGGGGCCCGCGCGCGCACCAGGCGGCTGATGCTGGAGACGGCGACAAAGCTGATGCAGGCGGGCGCCACGCCGTCGGTCAGCGAGGTGGCGGAGGCGGCGGAAGTCTCACGCGCCACCGCCTATCGGTATTTTCCGAGCCAGGCGGCGCTGGTGCAGGCGGTGGTCGATGAGGGGCTCGGACCGATCCTTACCTGGAAATCGAGCTCTGCCGATCCCGAGCGCCGGGTGGCCGAGCTGTTCGAGACCGCCATGCCGCGCATCGAGGCCTTCGAAGCGACGTTCAAGGCGGCGCTGAAACTGTCGCTCGACCAGTGGGCGCAGCGACAGGCAGGCACGTTTGACGGCGAACCGGCGTTCACGCGCGGCCATCGCGTCGATCTTTTGAAAGATGCGATTGCGCCACTCAAAGGCCGGTTGCCGCCGCGCGAATTCAAGCGGCTCGCGCAGGCGCTGTCATTGATCTTCGGTGTTGAGATGCTGATCGTACTGAAGGATATATGGGGATTGGACAGCCGCAGTATGATGTCGGTCGCGCAATGGGCCGCCAGCGCGCTGGTACGCGCAGCTGTGACGGAATCGATGATTGAAGGAGATGGGATCGCACCGATGACAGCCGCTAGATGACGCCAATCTGGTTCGACCAGATTTGCACCCTGCCTACTCATACTATTGGCGATGCAGCGGCCGAGGCAAGGCCCCTCTGTATCAAGGAGTAGGAAAATTCAGGGAAAACAGGCAGATATCGCAGAAACCAACTTGTCTGCGTGTCCGCCGCCGTCCAAGAAAGGGCTTGACGTTCGTCTGAAATTGGTAATACCAGATCAGGACAAATAAAGCGGATCAAAGGGTGAAGGCTAATATCCGTTTCGGTCGAACGAGGAGGCTCAAAAACCGGAACGGTGCCGTCACGGGAGGACTACCAGGGCCGGCCTCGCCGCCGGCTCGCATGACGCGGTAGAATGCGCACAAGGGAGGAAATCATTATGCGCAAGACAATGACCAGCTTGCTTGCTGGTATCGGCTTAGTGCTAGCCTGCGGAACGTCCGTCTACGCGCAGGAAAAGGAACTTACAATCTTCTGGGCGGAATGGGATCCGGCCAATTACCTGCAGGAACTCGGCAACGAGTACGAGAAGGAAACCGGCGTCAAAATCACGGTGGAAACCACACCGTGGCCCGACTTCCAGACCAAAGCCTTCACCGAGTTCAACGCCCATGGCGACGCCTATGATATGGTCGTCGGCGACTCGCAATGGCTCGGTGCCGGCTCGACCGGTGGCCACTATGTCGACCTGACCGACTTCTTCAACAAGCACAAGGTCGGCGACGTGATGGCACCGGCGACGGTGAAGTACTACGCCGAATATCCGGGCGGCAGCAGCAAGTACTGGGCCATCCCGCTTGAAGGCGACGCTGTCGGCTGGTCCTACCGCAAGGACTGGTTCGAGGATCCGAAGGAAAAGGAAGCCTTCAAGGCCAAGTATGGCTACGATCTCGACGTGCCGAAGGATTTCAAGGCGCTGCGCGACATCGCCGAGTTCTTCTACCGGCCGGACCAGAAAAAATACGGCATCGCCATCTACACCGACAATTCCTATGACGCGATGGCGATGGGCTTCGAAAACGCGCTGTTCTCCTTTGGCGGCGAGCTGGGTGACTATAAGACCTACAAGGTCGATGGCTTCATCAACTCCGACAAGGCGATCGCGGCGCTCGACGCCTACAAGGAACTCTACAAGTTCACGCCTCCGGGCTGGGCCAAGTCGTTCTTCGTCGAGGACAACCAGGCGATCACTGAAAACCTGGCGGCGATGAGCATGAACTACTTCGCGTTCTTCCCCTCGCTGATCAACGAGGCGTCGAACCCGAACGCCAAGAACACCGGCTTCTTCGCCAATCCTCCCGGCCCGAACGGGGACCAGTTCGCCGCACTCGGCGGTCAGGGCATCTCCATCGTTTCCTACTCGCAGAAGCAGGAAGAGGCGACCAAGTTCCTGGAATGGTTCATCAAGGACGAGACCCAGAAGAAATGGGCAGCGCTTGGCGGCTACACCTGCAGTGCCGCCGTGCTCAAGTCGCCCGAATTCCAGAACGCCACGCCCTACAACAAGGCGTTCTACGAGACCATGTTCAAGGTCAAGGACTTCTGGGCGGTTCCGGAATATGCCGAACTGCTGCAGCAGCTCAACCAGCGCATCTACCCCTACATGATCGGCGGCGAAGGCACCGCCAAGGAGACGCTGGACGCACTGGCAGCCGACTGGAACGCGACCTTCAAGAAATACGGCCGCGGCCAATAAGTATGAAGCTTCACGGAGGGGGCGTTCGTGCCTCCTCCGTTTCTTTTTCTGATTCTTGAACCGGGAGCAGGGTCTTGGCGACCACGATGATCACCACGCTGGACGGGTCCTCGCGGGCCGCTGCTCGCGGTCTAAGCGACATTTCGATCCGCAATCTCTTCATCATCCCGACGATCCTGTTTCTGATCGTCTTCAACATCTTCCCGCTGATCTATTCGCTGGGCTATTCGTTCACCGATTTCCGCGCCTCGACCAGCGCGGCGGCGAATTTCGTCGGGCTGCAAAACTATCGCGACCTGCTCAGCGATCCCTATGTCTGGTCCAACTTCGCCATCACCGCAAAATACGTCATCATCTCGGTCGCCGGCCAGCTGCTCGTCGGCTTCGGCGTGGCCATGCTGCTCAACCGCGACATTCCGCTCAAGGGCCTGCTGACGACGCTCCTGTTGTTGCCGATGATGCTGTCTATGGCCGTCGTCGGCCTGTTCTGGAAACTGCTCTACGATCCGTCCTTCGGCATCATCAATTATGCGCTGGGCCTCGGCACCTTCGAATGGCTGTCGGATCCGAAAATGGCGCTCTATGCGGTCGCGCTGACCGATATCTGGATGTGGTCGCCCTTCGTCATGCTGTTGTCGCTGGCCGGCCTGTCGGCCGTGCCCAAGCATCTCTACGAGGCCGCCGCGATCGACAGGGCCGGGCCGTTCTACACCTTCTTCCGCATCACGCTGCCGCTGGTCGCGCCGATCCTGATGATCGCGGTCATCTTCCGCACCATGGAAGCGTTCAAGACCTTCGACCTCGCCTATATCCTGACCAGCCAGCCGACGGCGGAGCTGATCTCGATCCGGCTCTACAAGATGGCGTTCCAGGAATGGCAGACCGGGCGCTCCTGCGCGCTCGCCTACATCGTGTTGATCATGGTGCTGGCGATCACCAACATCTATGTCAAATACCTCAACAAGGTGAAGGAGCGCTGAGATGGCCGCAGTCCGCACTTCTTCCGAAATCACCTTCAACCGGGTCGCCATCGTCGCCGTCCTGCTGGTGACGATCATCTTCCTGGCGCCGATCTACTGGATAGCCTCGACGGCGTTCAAGCCGCGCAACCTCGCCACCACCATTCCGCCGACGGTGGTTTTCCAGCCGGAGATATCGCCCTTCGTCAAGTTGTTCACCAAGCGTTCGCAGCTGCGCAGCCCGCCATCACCGGAGGAGTACGCGGCTGCGCCGTGGTGGGAGCGCGTCGTCTTCAATGGCGGCGAAAAGATCGTGCGCGACGGCAAGGGCCAGGTGCAGTGGTCGGGCTATCCGAGCCGTTTCATGAACTCGCTGATCGTTGCCATAACCTCGACCGTCCTGGCCGTCGGCATGGGCACCTTCACCGCCTATGGGTTCTCGCGCTTCAAGGTGAAAGGCGAGGCGGACCTGCTGTTCTTCATCCTGTCGACGCGCATGCTGCCGCCGGTGGTCGTCGCCATTCCGATGTTCCTGATGTACCGGGCGGTCGGCCTCAACGATTCCCATGTCGGCCTGATCATCCTTTACACCGCCTTCAACCTGTCCTTCTCGGTGTGGCTGATGAAAGGCTTCATGGACGAGATCCCCAAGGAGTATGAGGAGGCGGCCCTCGTCGACGGCTATACGCGCATGGAGGCCTTCTTCAAGATCGTGCTGCCCGAGGCCGCCACCGGCATCGCCGCCACCGCCGTGTTCTGCTTTATCACGGCGTGGAACGAATATGCCTTCGCACTGATCATGACCAGCCGCCGTGCCCAGACGGCGCCGCCTTTCATTCCCAGCCAGGTCGGCGCCGGCCTGCCGGACTGGACGGTGATTGCCGCCGGAACCTTCCTGTTCCTGCTGCCGGTTGCGATCTTCACCTTCCTGCTCCGCAACCACCTCTTGCGCGGCATGTCCTTCGGAGCGATCCGCAAATGAGTTTTCGCGACATCAATCAGAAATATCTTGAACCGGGCAGCCAGGTGCTGATGGTGCTCGGCATCATCGCGCTCTGCCAGCCATGGCACATGCTGCTGCACAGCTACGGCGTGACCATCATCCTGATCGGCCTGATCGGCTTCAACATCACCTCCAAGATCGCGCCGGAGGAGAAGGCCGGCACCGGGCAAGGGGCAAACCCGGGGGCACAGCATTGACCCAGATCGAGCTTCGCGGCGTCCAGAAATATTTCGGCGCCGTCCAGGTCATCAAGGACCTCAACCTGAAGATCGACGATAACGAGTTCATCGTGCTGCTCGGCCAGTCGGGCTGCGGCAAGACGACGACGCTCAGGGCCGTTGCCGGACTGGAGACGATCGACGGCGGCGACATCCTCATCGACGGCAAGCCGGTCCAGCACCTCAAGGCCGCCGACCGCGACATCGCCATGGTCTTCCAATCGTTCTCGCTCTATCCGCATATGAGCGTCTACGAGAACATCGCCTTTCCACTGAGGGCGACGCGCAAGAGCAAGGCCGAGATCGACAGCGAGGTGCGCTCGGTCGCCAAGACGCTGCAGATCAGCGATCTCCTCGCCAAGAAACCGTCGGCCCTGTCCGGCGGCGACATGCAGCGCGTCGCGATCGGCCGAGCCTTGGTGCGGCGGCCGAAGGCGATGCTGATGGACGAGCCGATCGGCGCGCTCGATGCCAAGCTGCGCGAGGAGATGCGGGCCGAGATCAAGCGGCTGCACATCAAGCAGGGCTCGACCAGCATCTACGTCACTCACGACCAGATCGAGGCGATGAGCCTCGCCGACCGCATCGTCATCATGCATGAGGGCGTACTGCAGCAGGTCGGCTCGCCGGACGAGGTCTATTCGCATCCGGCGAATCTTTTCGTCGCGCAGTTTGTCGGCAGCCCGGTGATGAACGTCGCCGACGCTTCGGTGACCGAGAAAGCCTCGTCGGCCTCGGTCACGGTCGGCGATGCGGCCGCCGGCTTCGAATTCCCGCGCACCTTGCTGTCGAAGCTCAACGGCCATGCCGGCGGCCAGCTCGCGCTCGGCATCCGGCCGGAAGGCGTTCTCGTTCGCCGCGAAGCCGCCGAGGGGTTCTTGCCGGTGGAGACGCAGATCGTTGAGCCGCTCGGCTCCTTCGATATCGTCGACCTCAAGGTCGGCTCCAAGATGCTGCGTGCACGCACCAAGAGCGGCTTCATCGGCGGCCCCGGCGAAAGGGTCTTCGTCAGAATCGATCCCAGCCAGGCGCATTTCTTCGACACGGCGAGCGGCAAATCGCTGGGAGTGAGACTCTGATGGCCCACATCCAGCTCAAGAACATTTCGAAGAAATTCGGCAACCACACCGCTTTGACCGGGCTCGACCTCGACATCGCCGACGGCGAGTTCTTCGTCCTGCTCGGCGAGACCGGCGCCGGCAAGACGACGACGCTGCGCATGATTGCCGGCCTGGAAAAACCGAGCGAAGGCCAGGTCTTTATCGACGGCGTCGATGTCGCCGATTGGGGCGCGGCCGAGCGCGACGTGGCGCTGGTGCTGCAGCAATATTCGCTCTATCCGCGTTATACGGTGCGCGAAAACCTCGAATTTCCGCTGAAGCCGAAGATCCGCCGGTTGCCCGATGCCGAGATCAAGGATCGTGTCGACCGCGCTGCCAGGACACTGCGGATCGAGCATCTGCTCGACCGCAAGACCGACCGGCTTTCAGGCGGCGAGATGCAGCGCGTCTCGATCGGCCGCGCCATCGTGCGCAAGCCGCGGGTATTCCTGATGGACGAGCCGTTGTCGGCGCTCGACGCCAAATTGCGCGAGGCGCTGCGCACCGAATTGAAGAACCTGCAGATGCAGCTCGGCGCCACCTTCCTGTTCGTGACGCACGATCAGATCGAGGCGATGTCGATGGGTGACAAGGTCGGCGTGCTCAACCATGGCCGCATCGTCCAGACCGGCACGCCGTACGAGATCTACAATAATCCGCGCGACACCTACGTGGCGAGCTTCGTCGGCTCGCCGCCGATGAACCTCATCGATGGCAAGCTTGTTAACGGACGTGCGGTGATGGCACCGCTGAATTTCGAATTGCCGTTTGCGGGGGGTGCCAAGACTTCGGGGGGTGCCAAGACGGGCGCGGCGACCGACGGTCGCCCGCTCGTCTTCGGTATTCGTCCCGAGGACGTCTATCTCGAGACCGGCGCGCCGGTCGAGGCGCGGGTCCATGACGTCGAGAACCATGGCGTCGAGAAGATCCTGACGCTGCGGGTCGGCGACGCCATGCTGCGCGCCACTGTGCCGGCCAGGACCGACGTGCAGATAGAGCAGCCGGTGCGCTTTGCCTGGAACCCGGACAAGGTGGTGCTGTTCGACAAGGGCAGCGGAATAAGCCTGCGTCACGCCGGCTAAGTACAAGCCTCTTTACTGCAGCTAGAGCGGGATGCGTTCAAATTGACCGTGCATCCCGCTCTAGCTATCTATTTTAGTCGCATTTGTGCGACGCCGTGTGATTCCACTTGGCTGCGAAATGCTCGAGTCTTCCCGTCATCCCCCGTACGGGGGATGCGGATGCTCCGATTTGTCGAATAGGCTGATCCTTTGGTCCCAAACGGGCTTTGCACGCCCAATTTGGAGACCCAAAACGGAGGGTTGGCTATGGGAAATCTGTTACGCAGCTTTGCGACGATCCTGCTTGTCGCGGGTATGGGATTGTCGGCGGTGCATCTGAGCGAGGCGCAGGCAGCCAAGAAAGTTGTCGCCGGTGCGAAGGTCGACGCCAAGAAGATCAAGGATCTCAACGGCACGGTCAATCTGTCCACCAGTGACTGCAAGCTGTTGTTGAGCGGCACCGTTGTCGAAGTCTCGGATGGCAGGTGCGGGGCTTCCGGCAAATATTGCAAGAGCAGCGCCGGCTCGGCCTGCATCACCGAGCAATAACCCGGCCAACGTTTAGCCGGCCTGGCGGATCTCCGCCTGTTCCTCGGCCCGGAAATGGCTGGGCGGCGATCCGATTACCCGCTTGAAGGCGCGGCTGAAGGAGGCGTCGGATTCGTAGCCGAGGCGCGCCGCGACGACGGAAATCTTGAGCCGGTCGCGGACCAGCCATTGCCGCGCCTGGTGCATCCGTACCTGCGTAACGTACTTTGCCGGTGTTTCGCCGACAATGGTTGCGAAGCGCTCGGCGAAACCTGATCGCGAGGCGCCCATCATCTTCGCCAGAGCGTCCACCGTCCAGTCGCGGCTCGGTTCCAGATGGATCGCGGCCAGCACCCGGCCGATCTCGCGGTCCCTCACCGCCGCGATCCATCCGGAAGAGTCGCCGCAGCCGCGCTCGACCCATGAGCGGATGACGGTCGCGGCGAGCACATCGGCCAGCCGCGCCAGGATGCCGCCGGAGCCGACGCGCTCCATCGTCACCTCGCGGGCCATCGCCTCCAGCAAATGCGGGATACCTGGCTCATAGGCTTCCAACTCATGCGCGCGCATCACGTCCGGCATCATGCCGAGCAAGGGGTGCAAGCCATCGAGATTGAAATACATGCTGCCGAAAAACAGCAAGGTGCCCGGACGGCAGCCGGGCACGCCGTCGTTCGACATGCAATAGACACCCTTGCAGATCTCCTCGACCTCATAGCCGTGGATCGGCGCCGCCTCGATACCCGGCTCGCTCGCCAGCGTGTGGGCTGAACCGCGCGGCAACAACACCGCGTCGCCCGCCTTGAGCTCGACCCATTCGCCGGACGGCTGCAGCAACCAGCAGCCTTTGCGACCGATGAAATGAAACCGTGCCGCCGCCTGAGCCGGAAAATGGATGCCCCAGGGTTCCTTCATCTCGCAACGGCCGTAATCGACGCCTTCGAGGCGCAATCCGCGCAATATGTCTGTCAGCGGATCACCGGTGACAGGGATTTTGGACGAACGGTCAAGCATAATGGTGTTTCTAGCATGGAAACTCCGGACAGTCACTCCCTATGTTGCACTGCAGCCAGATGCTGCGCTGCAACCAGATCGGAGATCCCTCATGACCGAACCCGCGACAGGCGTCATGGACGCCGTTCTCGACCTGACGGAAACCGGCGAACGATCCGAGCCCGCATGGGGGGCGGTGGTCTCCTTGGCGCTCGGAGTCTTCGGCCTGGTGACCGCGGAATTTCTGCCTGCCAGCCTGCTGACGCCGCTTGCGCAGGATCTCGGCATCACCGAAGGCGCCGCAGGGCAGGCGGTAACGGCCACCGCCGTCATTGGCGCGATTGCGGCGCCGACAATGGCCATTGTCACCAAGCGGCTGGACCGCAGGCTGGTCATGTGGGCGCTGACGGTGCTGCTTGTGCTGTCAAATCTGGTAGCCGCGTTTGCGTCGTCGCTTCCCGTTCTTCTGATCGCCCGTATCATGCTTGGCATTAGTCTCGGTGGCTTCTGGTCGATGTCAGCAGCCATGGCGATGCGGCTCGTTCCGATGCGGCTGATGCCGCGCGCCATGTCGATCATCCTCACCGGCGTTTCGGTGGCGACGGTCTGTGCGGCTCCGGTCGGCGCCTATGTCGGCGACATCTGGGGATGGCGGACGGCCTTCATGATCGCCGCCGTGGTGGGCGCGCTAGCGCTGCTCGTGCAGGTGGCTACCATTCCGAAGCTGCCGCCGGCAGGTACGGCAGGTTTTCGCACGCTGCTGGAGGTGATGAAGCGGCCGATGATCAGGGTGGCACTGCTGGTGGTGCTGCTGGTCGCCTCGGGACACTTTGCCGGCTTCACCTATGTCCGCCCGTTTCTCGAGAAGGTGCCCGCGCTGGACATCGAGACGATCTCGCTTGTGCTGCTCGCCTACGGCATTGGTGGCTTCTTCGGCAATTTTGCCGGCGGCTTCATGGCGGAACGCAGCCTCAAGGCAGCCGTCAGCCTGGCGCCTCTGCTGATCGCGTTTTCGGCGCTCCTGCTGCTGGTGGTCGGAGGCTCACCCGTCGTGGCTGCAATAGCGGTGGCCAGCTGGGGCTTTGCCTTCGGCGCCGTCCCAGTCGGGCTGCAGACCTGGCTGGTGCGAGCCGCCCCCGATCAGGCGGAAAGCGCCGGCGGGCTGATGGTCATGACGTTCCAGGTCGCCATCGCGTTGGGCGCCGTCTTCGGCGGCCTGCTGGTCGACAATACCGGCGTTGCCAGCGCCTTCGCCTATTGCGCGGCGGCGACGTTGCTTGCGGCATTGGCGGCGTTCTTCCTTGGCCCCAAGCCGATCGACGACCCCAATTCCTAAACGGAACGGCCGTCGAAGTCGAAGACCGGCACGGCGGCGACGTCCAACGCCTCGATGCAATGGATGTTGATATAGGCACTTCGCCCGCTCCCTTCGCCGACATCCTCGGCGAAGGGGTGAATGCCGCAGCTGCGGCAGAAGCGGTGGGCGATGACATGGTTGCCGAAGCTGTAGCGGCCGAGATCATCGCCCCAGGCAAGCACCCGCATGCTCTCATGCGGCACTGCCCATAGCAGTGCACCCTTGCGCGAGCAGATCGAGCAATTGCACCGTACGGCTCCGGTCAGCTCGCCTTCGACCCCGAACGCGACCTTGCCGCAGTGGCAGCTGCCTTCGTAGAGCATCGGGCCTTCCTCCTTCGGTTCGACAGGTGCAAACCTGACCGTGCCGGGCTATGTCTCCTGCGGCCAGTTTGTGGCTGCTACATTAAGACGTTGCAAGCGTGCGGAGTCCGACACCGAAAATGCAATCAGCCCGTGATCGCCTCGAAGCAATTGTTTCGCGTCTTGCTGCTCGCGTGGGCGATGAGAGCGTTTTCGCAAAGCTCTATCCTGAAGCAGCACGGGCGGCGGCCGACGCCGCCGATGCGCGGCGAAAAGCCGGCGTCACGCTCGGGCCGCTCGATGGGGCGATCACCTCGATCAAGGATCTGTTCGATGTCGCCGGCGAGCCGACGACGGCGGGCTCGCTGCTGCTCGCCACGGCAGCGCCGGCGTTGCGGGATGCCATTGTCGTGGAACGGTTGCGCCAGGCCGGTGCAGTCATCCTCGGCAAGACCAACATGACCGAGTTCGCCTTCACCGCGATCGGCGTCAATCCGCATTACGGCACGCCCGGCAATGCAAGTGATGCCCGCCGTATTCCGGGCGGCTCGTCCTCAGGCGCCGCGGTTTCGGTCGGCGAAGGCACCAGCGAAATCTCCATCGGTTCCGATACCGGCGGATCGGTGCGCATTCCGGCATCGTTGAATGGCGTCGTCGGTTTCAAGCCGACGGCGCGGCGCGTGCCGCTCGCGGGTGCGTTTCCGCTGTCGGCCACGCTGGACTCGATCGGTCCGCTGGCCCGCACCGTCGCCGAATGTGCGGCGGCCGACGCAGTGATGGCGGGCGAAAACCTGGCGGCACTGTTGCCGCTTCCGCTGGACGGCCTGCGCATCGGTATTCCGCGCGGCGTGCTGTTCGATGATACGGAGGAAGAGGTCGCGACGACGTTCGACCGGTGTCTTCGCAAGATGGAGCTTAGCGGCGCACGGCTTGTGGAGTTGTCGATCGACGACCTGCTTGTCGATCTGCGCGCGGCAACCAAACGCGCCTCGATCGCGGCAATGGAAGGGGCGGAGATCCATGCCGACTGGCTGGCGACGGGAGCGACGATGCCGGTCGACCCGCGGGTAAGCGGGCCATTGTCGCGCGCCGCCGCCATTCCGGCCACGGTCTATATCAAAGCAATGCGCCGTCGCGCAGCACTTGCCGCCGCGATGGATGACCGGCTGGCGTCGGTCGACGTGCTGGCCCTGCCGACCACGCCGATGACCGCGCCGACGATCGTCTCGATGACCGGCGACGAGGCCCTGTGCGACAGGACGGAAGGCCTTCTGCTGCGCAACACGCAGGTCGCCAACCAGTTCGATCTTTCAGCCATCTCGCTGCCGATGCCCGGAATGATGCGTCCGGCCGGGCTGATGCTGGTGGCGCGCAATGGCCATGACCACCACCTGCTGCGGATCGCCGCTGCGGTCGAGGCACTGCTTGCAAATTGATCCGATAGCGCGTGTCAGCGCGACGAGCAGTGGCCGCGCTCGTTGTCCTTGGCGGTGCGCTCGATGCTGGTGGCAACCAGCCAAGGCAGGGTGTATCGCTTGCCGTTGAAGGTCCGGGTGCGGTTCTCGATCGAGCCGACAACAACGACCTTGCCGGCATAGAGCTTGTCCGAAAGATCGAGGCCCTTGTCTTGCTGCGGCAGGCGATCGATGTCGATCGAAACGCCTTTGACGAACTTGCCGGTGTCGAGGTCGAGCGCGCTGTTCGATGGACAGGGTGCCATCACGCAGCGCAAGCCGTTGTCGCAGAACACGTAGCTGCCCTGTCCGTTGGCCAAGGCATGCGCCGCCGCCATGCAGACACTGGCGGTCAGCAGGAATTTTGTGGTGTTTCCCATACCGGCAACGTCGCTGGCGAATTCGGGAAAATTGAGGCGTAGCCTTTGCTTAGAAATCGGCAGGGAACCGCCGCCGGTAGTGCTCGACCACTTCGGGATTGCGCAGATTGATCGGCAATCTGTTGGCCAGCACCAGCAAGGCTTCGCCAGCCGCGCCGACGCCCATGCGCATCATCGACTGTTCGGTGATCCCGGCCATGTGCGGGGTGACGATGACGTTGTCGAAGCCGAAGTAGGGATGGTTGGGCGGCAGCGGTTGTGTCGCAAAAACGTCGAGCGCGGCGCCGCCGATGCGGCCCTTCTGCAAGGCCTCGATCAGCGCGTCGTCGTCGATCACCGGCCCGCGCGAAACATTGATTAGCAGCGCATCCGGCTTCATCCGGTCAATACGTTCCCGGCTAATCAGCCCCCGCGTTTCGGGCGTCAGCGGGCAGCACAGAACGATGATGTCGCTCTGCTCGATGAGCGCATCGATCGACAAGAAGCCGACGCTGTCCGGCGCCGGCTGCATGCTGCGCGTCGTTGCCACCACATTCAGATCGAAACCATGGGCGGCGATGTGGCCGACCGCCTGGCCGATTGCGCCGAGGCCGACAATGCCGATCGTCTTGCCGGCAAGCTCATTGGCCACGACGGTGTGTTCGCGGCCGGCCAGCCAGCCCTTCGCCCGCAAGTCGCGGTCCAACACACGAAAGCGCCGAAGCAGCGCCAGTGCCGCGAACATCACATATTCGGCGACCGAGCGCGCGTTCACTCCCGGAACGTTCGCCACCAGCACGCCCGCCGCGTTGGCCGCTTCCATCGGTACCATGTCGAGCCCGGCGCCGTGGCGGATCGCGGCCCTGAGCTTGGTCGCGCCTTCGAAAAGCGCCGCAGGCAAAGGAGCGCGAACGATGATGACATCGGCGTCCCTTGCCTCGGCGGCCAGCGTGGCCGCGTCGAGAGCGGAAGCAACGACGAGTTCGCCGGCCCCTGTCAGCATGGAAGAGGCACGGGGGTGCAGTCTGTGTGTCGACAGGATCTTGGGCATTTCAGGCCTTTTCGAGCGCTGGGCTTTGCGGTTCCGCCTCACGCCCCTCGATCAGCCCCTTCCAGTAGCTTTCGGCGCCTTGCAGATGAGCGCTCATCAGCGCCTGGGCGAGGTTGCCGTCGCGGCGCAGCAGCGCCTCGTAGATCTGGATGTGCTCGGCATGCGAGCGCACGCTGCGTTCGGGATCGTTGAAATAGATCGGCAGGCGCATCTCGCCCATCATGTAGTAGACGCTGCAGACATTGTGGAACACACTGTTCTTGGTCGCCCGCACGATCTCGAGATGGAACTCGCGGTCTTCCCGGGCAAGGCCTTCACCGGCCGCGATGCGATCCTCAGAGGCCTTCAGGATCTCGCGCAGCCGCTCGAAATTCTCCTCGGTGGCGCGGGAACAGGCAAGTTCGGCGGCCTTGATCTCGTGGATCTTGCGCAACTCGACCGTCTCGTAGATCTGGACAGGATCGAGCGGCAGGCCGGCGCGGGCGAACAGCGCCATCGCCTCGACGCTCGCCTGCTTTGTATCGATGTAGATGCCGGACTTCGCCCGTCGTTCGACGATGCGCATGGCCTCGAGGATGGCCAGCGCCTCGCGGATCTGACCGCGGCTGACGCTGAAATGCTCTGCCAGTTCGCGCTCCGACGGCGTGCGGCCCGTCTCCTTGTCCGAATGGGAGAACAGGTAGGCGGCGAGTTCCGCGAGAAGGTTCTTTTCTTTCATGTCAGCCGTGTTGCGCGTGCGCCTCCAGGAACCGCTCCGAAATAGTGAATCCCAGCCCGGGTCTATCAGGGATCGCTACCATACCGTCCTTTGCTTCGACAGTCTCTTCGATCAGATCGTGGATCATCGGGTTGGCGCCGAGTGAATATTCGACGGTGAAGCTCGCCGGCGAAGCGGCGCAGACATGCAGCCCGGCAAAAAAGCAGGGCGCACCCGCCCAAAGATGCGGCGCAAAGCGCAGATTGAAGGCGCTGGCGATGGTTCCGATCTTCATCGCCTCGCTGATGCCGCCGCAAAAGGCCGGATCCGGCTGGAAGATATCGGCGGATTTGAGCACAGCGAGGTCGCGGAAGGCATAGCGGGTCGCCTCGCTTTCGCCGGTGGCGATCGGGATCGAGCCGCAGGCGCGCACCTCGGCCATGCCGGGCTTGTCGTCGGCGATCACCGGCTCCTCGAACCAGGCGAGATCGAGGTCGCCGGCGAGATGGATGAAGCGCTTGGCTTCGGCCACCGTATAGGTGCCGTGCGCGTCGACCATCAGGTCGATATCGGGACCGAGCGCCTGTCTTGCGGCGCGGACGCGGGCGGCGGAGACGTGCGGGGCGCCGTCCATGGCGCCGACGCGCATCTTCAGCGCCTTGAAGCCGCCCTTGGCGATGTAGGACTGCAGCTGGTCGCCGATGGCTTCCGCAGTTGCCCAGCCGCCGGAAGCATAGGCCGGCATGCGGTCCAGCTTGCGGCCGCCGAGCAGCCGCCAGACCGGAACGCCGAGCGATTTGCCGAGAATGTCCCACAATGCGATGTCGACGGCGCTGATAGCGGCGATGCTCATGCCGCGTCGTGCCAATTGCGGCATGGCGTGGCCGGCGCGGGCGGCGCTGTCGTGACGCGCGCCATTGTAGAGCATCTCCCAGATGACGCCGATGTCGGCCGGGTCGAGGCCGACCAGCTGCGGCCCGACCTCATGGTTCAGCAAATGGACAAGGGCGCCGTAGCTGCCGGCGCTGCCGGCGGCGTTCTTGCCTTCGCCCCAGCCGACAAGCCCGTCGTCGGTTTCGATGCGCAGGATGGCGGCGTCGAACGTCGCCACCTGACCGAAGTCGCTGCGGTGCTGCTTCGCGGCTTCGATCGGTATGCGAACCCACCAGGCTTGGACCGTCTTGATGCGCATGTTCATCCTCGGCCCGGCCGCGGTGAGGCGGAAGGGCTCTTTCCAAACGGCTTGGCTACTTGATCAGCGGCAGCAGCGTTTCCGCATTGATGCGCATCTGGTCAGTGTAGAATTTTTCCGTGAGCACGCTGGAGCCGTGGTCCTGAATGAATTTCAGCTGCTCTGGCGAGATGTCGACCGGATTGCGTTCGACCATGTCGGGATAGGGGGCTGCCGGCGTGCGGTCGACTGGGGCGACGAATTCATTGGTCAGCGCGCCGTCATAGCCGATCTCCTTCAGCGTGCCGACAATCTTCGGCCAGTCGATCTGCCCGAGGCCGGCAGCGAAGCGGTTGTTGTCGGCGACATGGAAGTCGTACAGGCGCTTGCCGACCTGCCGGATGGCGTCATAGACGTTAAATTCTTCCATGTGGATGTGGTAGGCGTCGAGGCAGACGCCGCATTCGGGGCTGACCGCATCGGCAAGGGCCAGTGCCTGGGCGCCGCGGTTGAACAGGTAGGTTTCGAAGCGGTTGAGCGGCTCGACCGCGATCTTGACGCCGACCTTCTTGGCGTGGGTGAAGCATTCCCGGGTGGCGTCGACCACCCATTTCCATTCCTCTTCCTCGGTGCCGTCCGGCACGACCTTGCCGACGGTGGCGGGAACCAGCGTGATGATCTCGCCGTCGAGCTCGCTGACCATGGTCAGCACGTCCTTGACATATTGCACCGAGCGCTCGCGCTGGCCCTGGTCCTTGGCGGCGAGATTGCGCTCGCCCAGCATCAGCGTCACCGCTCCCCAGCAACGGATGCCGTACTCGTTCAGCAGCGCGCGTGTTTCCTTGGTCTTGTACTGTTCGGGTTCGCCGGAAATCTCGATCGACTCATAGCCGAATTTCTTGATGCGCTTGAGCGTCGTTTCCAGCGGCTCCGCCCGCATCCAATTGTGCGTCGAAAGATGCATGGTCTATCCTTCCCAGAATCGCCTGTACCAGTTCGCCTGCGACGCACTCTGCCGAAGTGCGCTGCATGATTCCTCCCCAAGGCCTCCCAGCATTTTTTTGGCAAACTGGTTCGACCAATTGGGCTTGATGGGAGGTCTACAGTAATTTCATCTGGACGGCAAGAAGTGCTACCATCAAGCGCCGTCTCTTGCTTACAGCATTGATTACGTTGAATTATGTTGGGCAGCTCGGCATGGTTGCAGGACTGCGGCCGCGCGTCAAATGGCTTGACCAGATTTCGGCATTTGGTAATACCAGAATAGCGGCGCCGAGCGCGCTGTGCAAAGAGACCAAAGAGGCTGGCCCTGTTTTCAATCGGCGCTATGCTTGGTCGCGAAACATAGGGAGATGCCGATGCCGACGACGATGAAGGGGCCTGGTCTGTTCCTGGCGCAGTTTGCGGGCGACGCCGCTCCGTTCAACTCGCTGGCCTCGATCACCAAATGGGCGGCCGGTCTGGGCTACAAGGGCGTGCAGATCCCGACATGGGACGCCCGGCTGTTCGATCTCGAGAAGGCAGCGTCGTCGAAGGCCTATTGCGACGAGGTGAAGGGCATCTGCGCCGATGCCGGCGTCGAGATCACTGAACTGTCGACGCATCTGCAGGGTCAGCTGGTGGCGGTGCATCCGGCCTACGACGCACAATTCGACGGCTTCGCTCCACCTGCGGTGCACAACAATCCAAAAGCCAGGCAGCAATGGGCGGTCGAGCAGATGAAGTTCGGCGCCAAGGCGTCGAAGAATCTCGGGCTCAAGGCGTCGGTGTCGTTTTGCGGGGCGTTGGCCTTCCCTTACCTCTACCCGTGGCCGCAGCGGCCGGCGGGATTGATCGAGGAAGCATTTGCCGAACTCGGCAAGCGCTGGAAGCCGATCCTCGACGTCTATGACGAGAACGGCGTCGATGTCGGCTACGAAATCCATCCGGGCGAGGACGTGTTCGACGGCGCGACATTCGAGATGTTCCTCGATGCGGTCGGCGGCCACAAGCGCTGCAACATCAACTACGACCCGTCGCACTTCCTGCTGCAGCAGCTCGATTATCTCGAATTCATCGACATCTACCACGAGCGGATCAAGGCGTTCCACGTCAAGGATGCCGAGTTCAATCCGACCGGGCGGCAAGGCGTCTATTCGGGCTACCAGAGCTGGACCAACCGTGCCGGGCGGTTCCGCTCGCTCGGCGACGGACAGGTGGATTTCGGCGGCATCTTCTCCAAGCTTACCCAATACAACTATGATTCATGGGCGGTGCTGGAATGGGAATGCTGCCTGAAGCACCCGGAGGATGGTGCTGCCGAGGGCGCTCCCTTCATCCAGCATCATATCATCAGGGTTACGGAAAAGGCATTCGACGATTTCGCCGGCGGCACGACCGACAAAAAGGTGCTGCGCGGGATGATGGGGATCTAACACAGCTTTCCCTCCCCCTTGAGGGGAGGGTCGATCCGCGCAGCGGATCGGGGTGGGGTCGCTGGGTTGAGCTCGGCATTGACCGACCCTCCCGGCCCTTCGGGCCACCCTCCCTCAAGGGGGAGGGGTATCTCAGACAACGAGGGAGAAAATCATGGTCGGCGCATCGAAGGCGGAAACCGGGGGCGGTCCGATCCGCTACGGCATGGTTGGCGGCGGACAAGGCGCCTTTATCGGCGCGGTGCACCGCATCGCGGCGCGCATGGACAACGAGTTCGTGCTGGTCGCCGGCGCGCTGTCATCGAATCCGGAGCGCGCCAAGGCCTCGGCGGCCGAGCTTGGGCTCGATCCGGCACGCAGCTACGGCTCCTATGCCGAGATGGCCAAGGCGGAGGCCAAGCGGCCGGACGGCATCGAGGTGGTCGCCATCGTCACGCCGAACAATGTGCACGTGCCGGCTGCCAAGGCTTTTCTCGAGGCCGGCATCCACGTCATCTGCGACAAGCCGCTGGCGACGACGCTGGCCGAGGCAAAGAAGCTGGCGGCGCTGGTCGAAAAGACCGGCAAAGTGTTCGTGCTGACGCATAACTACACCGCCTATCCGATGGTGCGGCAGGCACGCGAGATGGTGGCCAAGGGGCAGCTCGGCGATATCCGCATCGTGCAGTCGGAATATCCGCAGGACTGGCTGACCGAGGACCTGGCCGCCACCGGCCAGAAGCAGGCTGCGTGGCGCTCAGACCCCAAGCAGGCGGGTGCGGGCGGTGCGCTGGGTGATATCGGCACCCATGCCTACAACCTTGCCCGTTTCGTCTCCGGGCTGGAGCTCGATTCGTTGTCGGCCGATCTCGATGCCTTCGTGCCGGGGAGGCTGCTCGACGACAACATCAATGTGCTGCTGCGCTTCAAGCCGGTCGGCGGGTCGCACCCGGCCAAGGGCATGGTCTGGGCCAGCCAGGTGGCGCCCGGCCACGAGAACGGGCTGAAATTGCGTATCTACGGCTCGAAGGGCGGGCTCGAATGGGTGCAGGCCGACCCGAACTATCTCTGGTACACGCCGTTCGGCGAGCCGAAGCAGTTGATTACCCGAAATGGCGCCGGCGCGCTCCCCGTCGCGGGGCGCGTCAGCCGCGTCCCGCCAGGGCATCCGGAAGGCTATCTCGAAGGTTTCGCCAACATCTACCAGGAAGCCGCGCGGGCTATTCGTGCGGCGCGCCGGACGGGCGGCAAGCCGGCTAAGGATGTCGTCTTCCCAACCGTGCAAGACGGCGTCGAAGGCATGGCCTTCATCGAAGCCTGCGTGAAGTCGTCTAAGAAGAATGGGGCGTGGACGAAGCTTTGAAGGGGTGGTGATATTCAGGTGAGGCCGGCCTGCAAATGGCAGTTTTCCTGCGCTTCCGGTGCTCACGTACCAAAAGTACGCTCCGCTCCGGTTCTCGGAACCTACCATTTTCGGCTCGGCCTGACCTGAATCTACCACTCCTCGGGGGCGATCGAGCGAATGAAGGGAGGGGCGTCGATGAAGATCGGCATGTGCATGCTGTTGTGGACGACGGCCGTGTCGAAAAAACACGAGCCGCTGTTGAGAGACATCAAGACGACCGGCTTCGACGGCGTCGAAATACCGGTCTTCTCCGGCGCGCCGGACGGCTACAAGAAGCTCGGTGATCTGCTCGACCGAATCGGGCTGCAACGCACCGCCGTCTCGGCCATGGGCGATCCGGCGATGAACCTGATCTCGCCGGATGCCTCGACGCGCAAGGCCGGTATCGAATACATGAAATGGGCGATCGACTGCGCGCAGGCGCTTGGCGCAGACACGTTGAGCGGCCCGTTGCATTCGACGCTCGGGGCCTTCTCGGGCAGCGGGCCGACGGCGGCCGAGAAAAAACGTTCGATCGCTTCGCAACGCGCTATTGGCGACCATGCCGGCAACAAGAGCGTCACCATCGGGCTGGAGGCGCTCAACCGCTTCGAATGCTATCTGCTCAACACGATGGACGATTTGTCGGAGCATATCGACGCGATCGACCGGCCGCACATCAAGGCGATGTACGACACCTTCCATGCCAACATCGAAGAGGCCGACCCGATCGGCGCCTATACACGCAACCGCAAGAACGTCGTCCATATCCACATTTCGGAGAACGACCGCGGCGTGCCGGGCCGCGGTCACATCCCCTGGAAGGAGACTTTCTCCGCCATCCGCGAGAGCGACTATGACGATTGGCTGACGATCGAGGCGTTCGGCCGCTCGCTGAAGGATCTGGCCGCGGCCACCAAGGTGTGGCGCGACTTTTCCGAAGGCCCGGAAGCTGTTTACCGCGACGGCTACAGGCACATCAGGAGCGGCTGGAAGAAGGCGGCCTAACTGCCGCCGGCGCAACGCGGCCGTCACCCCTGGCCGGCCTGGATCCTGTTGTAGTCGTGGATCGTCCTGCTCAAGCGGCGGCGCAGGAAATTGGAAATGTTGTCGAAGATGAAAACGACGAGCAGGACCAAGAGCACCATGTAGAAGACATTGGCCCAGTTGGAGTTGGTGCGCATCGCTTCCCAAAGCTTCAGGCCGATACCGCCGGCACCGACAGCGCCGATGATCGTTGCGCCCCTGGTGTTGGATTCCCACTGGTAGAGCGTCTGGCTGATGAAGACCGGAATCACTTCCGGCAGCACGCCATAGCGCTGCACCAGCAAGCCGTTGGCGCCGGTCGACTGGATGCCCTCGCGCGGCTTGTCGTCGATGTTCTCGAGGCCTTCCGAATAGACTTTGCCGAGCGTGCCGATCTCGGTGAAGAAGATCGCGGCGCTGCCGGCAAGCGGGCCCGGGCCGAAGGCGCGGGTGAAGAACAGCGCCCAGATCAGCATGTCGACCGAACGCATGAAATCGAAGAAGCGCTTGAGCACCTGACTGATCACGCCGCTCGGGGTGATGTTGCGGGCGGCAAAGAAGGCGAGCGGGAAGGCGACGATGCCGCCGAGCAAGGTGCCGAGAAATGCCATGACGATGGTCTGGAACAGCTTCGTCCAGACATCGCCATGCTGCCACTGGGCGTTGTACCAGATATTGTCGGCGGCCAGCGTGATGTTAGATGTGCCCGGCTTGAGCTGGGGTCCGGACATCAGCAACGAGACCACCTCGCCGGGCGACTTGCCGAAGAAGGGCGAGCGTGTGTCGAAGACGAAATTCGCCCAGCCGAGGAAGCGCTTACGGACTTTGACGCGATCGACGGTTATGCGGACCTCGCCGGCAAAGCCCATCCTGGCGACGATTTCGTCGTCGTGTGCGGTGATCCAGTCCGGCACCAGGCCGGATATCACCGGCTTGCCGCTGGCCAAGGACACCGGCACCGTCTGGCCATTGGCGACCAGCGTCGCCTCGGTCTTGTCGAAGGTAACCGATTTGGCCCGGCCGGCGATCAGAATGGTGTAGGAGCCGTTCGCATTGGTGATAACCCAGTCGGGATGAGGATCTTCGCCCAGCGCGGAAAAACGCGGGTATTTGGGCGTGATCTGAGGCTGATCGAGACGGAATTCCGGCTGCAGATCGTAGCTGATCCATTGCGTCAGAAAGAGCGGCAGGCGCTCCCAGTGGGATTCCCTCAGAACTTGCGGCAGGCTGAAGAACCACAAGGTGTAGACGAGGTAGAGCAGGATGCCGGCGAACAGGACCAGCGGGCCGAAGCGTTTGTACAGGGGCCGCCGGAACACATGGGGGAAGCGCTCCTCGATCGACTGCATCTCATCGGCGGTCATTGCGGCCATGCTCAGGCGCCCATCATGAAAGCCTGCTCGCCGACGAGCTTGCGGCGAAGCCAGGCAGAGAACTGATCGACGAGGAAGATGGTGGTGAACAACAGCAGCACCAGAGCCAGCGTCTTGGCGCCGAAGCCGCGCGAGATGGAGAGCTTCAGCTCCTCGCCGATGCCACCACCCCCGACCGCGCCGATGATGGTCGAGATGCGGACATTGATCTCGATCCTGAGCAGCGTGTAGGACGTGAAATTGGGCAGCACCTGCGGCAGGGCAGCGAAGCGCATGCGCTCGAACCAGTTGGCGCCGACGGCGCGCAGGCCTTCTTCGGCGCGCATGTCGATGTTTTCGTTGATCTCGTAGAAGAGCTTGCCGAGGGCGCCGATCGAATGCAGGCCGATGGCGATGATGGCTGCGACCGGGCCGGTCGAGAGGATGGCTGCGAACAGGCCGGCAATGACGATCTCCGGGAAGGCGCGAAGCAGTTCCATGAAGCGCTTGACGACGAGCCTGAGCACCGGACTGGGCGTCAAGTTGCGCGCCGCGATGAAGGAGAAGGGCACCGCAAAGACGAAGCCGATGAAAGTGGAAACCAGCGCCACGTTGAGCGTAGTGAGCATCAGCTCGAAATATTCGGGTAGATAAAAGCCGCGCCAGAGATAGACGCGGCCAAGCGGGAAGTTGAACTCCTGGCTGCCTTTGTCGTGCGGCGATGCGATGTCGAACAGCGCGCGCCAGACGTCACTCCAGTCCTTGGGAACAAGCCAGCTAAGGAAATCCAGTATGTGCGGCAGCCGATCGAAGAAATGTCCGGCATTGGCCTCGTCGGCGAACCACATGGCTGTGCACATGGCAACAAGCAGCAAGCCGATGCCGAGCGCGGTGTAGAACCGGCGCAAGGACGTCTGGCGTCGCCAGGTGTCGGCCGTCCGCCGGGTCGCGTCTGAACGGATCGTGGCTGAGATGGTCATGATCGGCATGCAAAAAGGGCGGCGCTGGTAAGGCCGCCCTTTTCAATTGCATTCACCCGCCGATCGCGGCTTTGCGGGCTTCGACGATGACGCTGTAGAAGTCCGGCTTCACTGGAACGTAGCCAGTGAAATCGCCGCCTTCGATGGCTTCGAAGCAAGGCTTGTCCTTGGCCGGCAAGCTGGTGAAGAAGTTGGCGAGCTTGGCGCTCATATCGCCGCCGAGCGCGGTGCGCACGACCAGCGGCCATTCGGGATCAGGCCGGAGCGCCAGACTTCGACGAAGTCGTTGGGGTCGACGGCGCCCTTGGCGACTTCCTTGTGGAAGGTGCCGGACGTGTAACCGTTCTTGAAGTCGCCGATGCCCGAGGAGTCGTCAACCGCCACGTCGACCTTGCCGTCGCGGACGGCGAGAAGGTTGTTCTCGTGGCCGCCATTGAACTGGGTCGAGGCGAAGAAGGTTTCGTTCGAAGCGCCGGTGTCCTTCGGGATCTGGGTCAGCGGGATCAGATAGCCCGACGTCGAATCCGGGTCGGCATAACCGAGCTTCTTGCCCTTGGCCGATTTGATGTCGGTGATGCCGGACGACTTCAGCGCCAGGCCTATCGAATAATAACCGGTCGCACCGTCGGTCTGCTGGGTGGTGAGGATCGGGGTCACCGCGTTCGGATCCTTGAGGTAGACGCTGGCATAGCCCGACGCACCAAGCTCGGCGAAATCGAGCGTGCCGCCGAGCAGGCCCTGGATGACGCCGTCGTAGTCGGCGGCCGGGAACAGCGAGACCTTCTCGAAGCCGAATTCGGACGTCAGGTGATCGGCGAGGCACTGAAAATTGCGCAGCCGGTCCGCTTCATTTTCACCGCCAAGGATACCGATGCGGAATTCCTTGATATCCTGGGCGTGAGCGGCACTGGCCGCGATGGCGAGCAATGAAACCGCGCCAAAAACCATCTTCCTGAACATTGGGTCTCTCTCCTTTGATCCGGCCTCGCGCCGGTTGCGATCGAATTTTGACGAGTGCCTTTGACGCGGGCGGCGATCAGGCCGTTCTCAATAACCAGGAAACGCTGGCTCGAGCGGTCCGGCGGATGCAGCGATTTTCTGTTTGATGGCGACACTGGTCGAGGTGATGGCCTCGGAGATTTCGCCGCCATTGCTGTCGGCGCCATAGACCATGCGCACCGCCTCGCGATTGAGGTCTTCGGGCGGGCCGTCGAAGACGACCTTGCCGGCGGCCATGCCGATGATGCGGTTGCAATAGTTGCGCGCCGTATCCAGCGTATGCAGATTGGTGATGACGGTGATACCCTCGCGCAAATTGATATCCTGCAGCGAATCCATCACCACTTTGGCGTTGAGCGGATCGAGCGAGGCAATCGGCTCGTCGGCGAGCAACACCTTCGGCTGCTGCATCATGGCACGCGCGATCGCAACGCGCTGCTGCTGGCCGCCGGAAAGCGTGCCGGCGGGCTGCAGCGCGGTGCGGGCGATGTCCAGGCGCTCGAGGGCTGCAACCGCCTCGGCGCATTCGTTGCGGGAGAACATGCCGAACAGGTTGGACAGGGTCGAGCGGTGGTTGAGCCGGCCGAGCAGCACATTGGTCAGCACATCGAGGCGCGGCACCAGATTGAACTGCTGGAAGATCATGGCACAGTCGCGTTGCCAACGCCGGAGCGGCGAGCCGCGCAACCCGGAAACCTCGACGCCGTCGAACAGGATGGATCCCTGGCTGGGATCGATGAGGCGGTTGATCATGCGCAGAAGGGTCGATTTGCCGGCGCCTGAGCGGCCGATGACGCCGACCATCTGTCCTTGCGGGATCGAGATGTGAACATTGCTGACGGCGGTGTTCTTGCCGAACCGGCGGGTGACGCCGCGGATTTCGAGCGTAGCTGACATGGTGCAGGCTCCAGTCCAATCGCAATTGAAGGTCTGTTAACCCTCGCTAGCGCAGCTACGTGAACCTGCGGTGTCTGATTGATGTCAGTTTTGTTACCGCCCACAGCCTGGAGCGGGGCGGGATCAACTCGGCGCGAGAAGCTCGAACGGTGAATGGTGATAAGAAAGGCTTTCCTGAGCCTCGAAATTTATTCGCTGCCCGCCATTACCATTCACGATCCTTAGCCACCATACTTCTCCAGAAAAGCCTCCGCCGACAGCTCCCGGAAATCGTCGAGCGCGGCGCGCAGCCTTGCATGATCCCAATCCCACCAGGCGAGCGCCTGATAGCGCTCCGCGGTGCGGCGGTCGAAGCGCTCGCGGATCGGCTTGGCCGGTACGCCGCCGACGATGGTGTAGGGAGCGACGTCCTTCGATACCACTGCGCCGGCACCGACCGCCGCACCGTCGCCAACGGTGACGCCGGGCAGGACGGTCGAGCCATGGCCGAGCCAGGTGTCGTGGCCGATGGTGACGCGTTTGGCGCGGCGCTGAGCGAAGAATTCGCTCTCGTGCTCGGCGTCGTCCCAATAGTCGGAGGCGCGATAGGTGAAATGGTGCAGCGTCGGCCGCCAGGTCGGATGATTGGTGGCATTGATGCGGACGCTGGCGGCGATGTTGGCGAATTTGCCGATTGTCGCGCACCAGACGCTGCAGTCCTGCATCATGTAGGAATAGTCGCCGATCATGCTTTCCGAAACCCGGCTTCGGTCGGCGATCTCGGTCCAGCGGCCGAGCGTCGAGTTCTCGATCTCCGCCGTCTCGTGGACCAGCGGGGCCTCCGACAATTTCCTGGTCATGCGGCGATTTTCCCAGCGGCGAAGGCGGTCACGTCTATGATGCGATCGGCGACGGCTTCGCGCACGTCGTAATCGTGGAAGATGCCGAGCAAAGCGACGCCCGCCGCCTTCTTGGCAGCGATCAGGGAAATCACCACGTCCCGGTTCTTCGCATCAAGCGAAGCGGTCGGCTCGTCGAGCAGCAGGATCGGATGCTCGGTGATGAAGCCGCGCGCGATGTTGACGCGCTGCTGTTCGCCGCCGGAGAACGTCGCCGGCGGCAGCGCCCAGAGTTTTTCCGGCAGGTTCAATTGGGCCAGCAAGTCGCGTGCCTTGCCGCGCGCGGCTTCGCGCTCCTCGCCGCGCTCGACCAGCGGTTCGGCGACGACATCGAGCGCCGAGACGCGCGGCACGGTGCGCAGGAACTGGCTGACATAGCCGATCGTGAGCCGGCGCACGGCTAGCACGGTGCGCGGGCTGGCCGTGGCGAGATCGATGAGCCCGTCCTCGTGCTGGACGATGATCTGGCCTGCGTCGACGGCATAATTGCCGTAGAGCATTTTCAGGATCGAGCTCTTGCCGGCGCCGGACGGGCCGCCGAGCACGGAGCATTCGCCGGCCCTGATCGCGAAAGAGACACCGGCGACGACAGGCAGTTTGATGCCGTCGCGCAGATGCATGGTGAAGCTCTTGGCGACATCGGAGACGACGAGCGGGGTTGCCATCAGAGGGTGCTCCATTCGCCAGTCGTTTGCGGGCCAACACCCCCCTCTGGCCTGCCGGCCATCTCCCCCTCAGGGGGGGAGATTGGCTGTCGCATTCGGTTTCGCCATTCTCCTGTGTCGCAGAACGGGCGGGACATAAAAGCTGCCGATCTCCCCCCTTGAGGGGGAGATGGTCGGCAGGCCAGAGGGGGGTACGCCGGAGCAATCATCGTCACACCTGCAGAATCGAGGAGACAAGCAACTGGGTGTAGGGCGCGCGCGGATCGTCGAGGACGCGGTCGGTGAGGCCGCTTTCGACAACACGGCCGTCCTTCATCACCATCATGCGCTGCGACAACAGCCGCGCCACGGCGAGATCGTGGGTGACGACGATGGCCGCCAGGCCGAGATCGGTGACCAGCCCCCACAGCAGATCGAGCAGGCGTGCCTGTACCGAAACGTCGAGGCCACCGGTCGGCTCGTCCATGAACACCAGCCGCGGCCCTGTGACCAGGTTGCGGGCGATCTGCAGGCGCTGGCGCATGCCGCCGGAGAAGGCGCGCGGCTCGTCGTCGATGCGGTCCTCGTCGATCTCGACGCGCGACAGCCAGTCGACCGCCGTCGCGCGGATCCTGCCATAGTGGCGGTCGCCGACCGCCATCAGCCGTTCGCCGACATTGGCGCCGGCCGACACCGTCATGCGCAGCCCGTCGGCGGGGTTCTGATGGACAAAGCCCCAGTCGGTGCGCATCAGGAAGCGGCGCTCGGCCTCGCTCATGCGGTAAAGCTCACGGAACTGGCCGTCGCGCATGCGGTAGCTGGCGGTGCCGGAAGAGGGCAGCAGCCGAGTCGACAGGCAGTTGAGCAAAGTCGTCTTGCCGGAACCGGATTCGCCGACCACCGCCAGCACTTCGCCCGGCCACAGATCAAAGGTGACGTTCTCGCAGCCGACGCGCGAGCCGTAGAATTTGGACAGCGCCGAAACGCGCAGCAGCGGTTCGTCGGTCATTCAGCCGGCTCCATTTTTCCTGGGGCAAGATGGGTCTCGGGCGCGAGATGGCCGCGGTGGCCTTCGGCGCGCCGCTTCTCGCAATAATCGGTGTCGGAGCAGACGAACATGTGGCCGCCATGGTCGTCGAGGATGACCTCGTCGAGATAGACGTTCTCGGCCGCGCACAGCGCGCAGGGCTGGTCGAAGGTCTGCACTTCGAAGGGATGATCCTCGAAGTCGAGGCTGACCACCTCGGTAAAGGGCGGCAGCGCATAGATGCGTTTTTCGCGGCCGGCGCCGAACAACTGCAGAGCCGGCGAACGGTGCATCTTGGGATTGTCGAATTTCGGCGTCGGCGACGGATCCATCACATAGCGGCCTTCGACCTTGACCGGGTAGGCATAGGTGGTGGCGATGCGGCCGTGCCTGGCGATGTCCTCGTAGAGCTTCACATGCATGAGGCCGTATTCCTCAAGCGCATGCATTTTGCGCGTCTCCGTTTCGCGCGGCTCGAGGAAGCGCAGCGGCTCGGGGATCGGCACCTGATAGACCAGCACCTGACCGGCACTCAGCGGATGTTCAGGGATGCGATGGCGGGTCTGGATGATGGTCGCCTTGGCCGTCTCGGTGGTGACCGCGACATTGGCGACCTTCTTGAAGAAGGCGCGGATCGAGACGGCATTGGTGGTGTCGTCGGCGCCCTGGTCGATGACCTTGAGAACATCGTCCGGTCCGATGATCGACGCCGTGACCTGGACGCCGCCGGTGCCCCAGCCATAGGGCATCGGCATCTCGCGCGAGGCGAACGGCACCTGATAGCCGGGGATGGCGATGCCCTTGAGGATGGCGCGGCGGATCATCCGCTTGGTCTGCTCGTCGAGATAGGCGAAGTTGTAGGTGGCGATGTCGGTCGGTTGTCCGGTCATTCCGCGGCCTGCCTTTTCTCGTCGGCCTTGCCGGCGTTTTCGCGGGCGTCGTGCGCGGCGCGCATGCGGCGCACGAGGTCGAGCTCGGCCTGAAAATCAACATAGTGTGGCAGCTTCAAATGCTCGACGAAGCCGGTCGCCTGGACATTGTCGGAATGCGAGATGACGAACTCTTCGTCTTGCGCGGCGGCGACGACATCTTCGCCGAATTCGGTTGCACGAAGAGCGCGGTCGCATAGCGCCATGGCCATCGCCTTGCGCTCGCTCTGGCCGAAGACGAGGCCGTACCCGCGGGTGAATTGCGGCGGCGCCTTGGCCGAGCCCTTGAACTGGTTGACCATCTGGCATTCGGTGACGCGGATGCTGCCGAGCGGCACGGCAAAGGGCAGTTCCGGCACGTCCAGTTCCAGTTCGACCTCGCCGATACGAACCTCGCCGACGAAAGGATGGTTGCGCGCATAGCCGCGCTGGGTGGAATAGCCGAGCGCCAGCAGAAACCCCTCGTCACCGCGCGACAGCGCCTGCAGGCGGATATCACGCGCCATCGGGAATTCGAGCGGCTCGCGGGTGATGTCGCCGGGGACATGATCCCCGGGCATGTCGCCGTCGGGCTCGATCAGGCCTTCGCGAGCGAGGATGGCCGAGACGCGCGGCATCGCCTCCGCTTCGCCTGCACGCTGCTCCGGTTTGGCGACTTCGCCGCCGGCGGCAAGCTCGGGATCGAGCAGCCGGTGGGTGTAGTCGAAAGTCGGGCCGAGCAACTGCCCGCCGGGCAGGTCCTTGTAGGTCGCCGACACGCGCCGTTCGACCAGCATCGAGCCGGTTTCGATCGCCCTGGTATAGCCGAAGCGCGGCAGCGTCGTGCGATAGGCGCGAACCAGGAAGATCGCCTCGATCATGTCGCCGCGCGCCTGGACGATGGCGAGTGCCGCCAATTCCCTGTCGTAGAGCGAACCTTCGCTCATCACCCGGTCGACGCCGAGCGCCAGCTGCTCGACGATCTGGTCGAGCCGAAGTGCGGGCACCGAGCGATCGCCGCGCCGGCGGTCGGCGAGCAATTTGTGGGCGTTGCGGATGGCCGCTTCACCGCCTTTTACCGCGACATACATCCTACGCCTCCATCGTCTTAATGCGCGTCGTGCGCGGCAGGCAGGCAATTGCGTCGGACGTGGCGAGGATGATGTCGACACCCCGCGGAAAGCGCTGATTGTTCTGCTTCCATTGCTCGACGAAATGACGCGGCATTTGCGCCGGCGCGATCGTCGCCGTCTTCTCGATGCCCGGGCCTTCGAGCAGCAGCGGAGCGCCGGAGACGAGATCGCCGACCTCAAGGATCAGCGTCGTCGAACGATCGGGATAATCCTGGGTGCCTTGCGAAAACCCGTCGAGCGCCATCATCTCGGCCGGCGTGGCAATCAGCGCGAAATGTGCGTCGGCCGGGGTGTTGGCCAGCGGCGCGCCGGTATGGAAGCCAAGCCAGGATTTCACCGCCGCCGACCCCTGCAAAGCCGGGTCGAGCCAGAGCGGCGTGTCGTTGTCGCACAGCGCCAGAGCAATGGCACCGGCGGTGGCCGACAGCGGCACGGGGGGGTGGGCGAGGGCCGGCAAGGGCTGCACGCTGCCCGGCCGCGCCATCGCGTCCATCACAGCGCGGAATACGGTCTGCGCGTTGAATACCGGATCGGCGAAGCCGCCTTCGATCGATTGAGTGGCGAGGTCCATCAGTCTTCTCCGCGCACCATTGTGAAGAAATCGACCTTGGTCGCCGCCGTCTCGGCGCGGCGCTGGTCACGGGCCTTGGCCAGTGCCGCCTGCAAGGGCGCGACGAGCCTGGTCTCGACCCCGTTGCGGTGGGCCGGGTCCTGCCACAGCGCATCGGCGATTGCTGCCAGCCTTGCCTTCTGCTTGTCGCGGCCGAGCGCATAGCAGTGGCCGACATGGCCGGACGCAAGCCGCACCGTGGCACGGGTGACCGTCGCCTCGCCGACATTGAACGGCGCGCCGCTGCCGCCGATGCGGCCGCGCACGGTAACCAGGCCGGTTTCGGGGCCACGCAGAAGTTCCGCTTCACAAGGCAGGCCGGCTTCGTCCCAGAGGCGGACAATGTCGTCCCCGGCCGATTGCGCCAGCGTCGCCATTACGGCCTTGCGCTCGGCCTGCTCTCGCGCTTCCCGTCCTCGCATGGCCGCTACTCCTCGTCTGCGTGCATTTGTCGATTGATATAGACAACTATACAAATTATATCTATTATCTAGCGCGTGTCTATGACGTGTACGTGACACGGGCCAAAAGGTCGGCGCAAAGATTGGGGCGGGAATGATCGGGCAAGCAAACAGCATCGAGCGGCGCAGCGGTGTCGCGCTATGGCGGCAGATCGCCGACCAGATCCTGCACTCGATCGCCGTTGGCGATTTTCCCGAGAATGCCGCGCTGCCGCCGGAGGTGGCACTTGCCGAACGCTATGGCGTCAACCGCCATACGGTGCGCAGCGCTATCGCAGCCCTGGTGCAGGAGGGTGTGCTCAAGGCGGAGCAAGGGCGTGGCACCTTCGTGCTGTCGCGAAAGCGGCTGTCCTATCCGATCGGCGCCCGCACCCGCTTTTCCGAGGGATTGCAAGGACAGGCGTCCGAGCGGCATATCACCTTGCTCGCCTCATCGGTCGAGCCGGCCAACCGTCGTGTCGCAGAGGGCTTAGGCCTTGCGCAGGGGGCCGACGTGATACGCCTGGAAACGCGGGGCGAAGCCGATGGAATGCCGGTGTCCCGCGCTGCCGGCTGGTTCGATGCCAGGCGCTTTGCCGGCATCGATGCTGCCATGGCAGAAACCGGTTCGATCACGGCATCGCTGGCACGTTTCGGCATCGACGACTATCTCCGGCAATCGACCGTGCTGTCGGCGCGCCATGCCGATGCCGCCGACCTTGCCGACCTCGACCTGCAGCCCGGCGCCATCGTGCTGGTGACGGTCGCCGTCAACGTCACGCCCGACGGTCAGCCGATCCAGTTTTCGGAGTCGCGCTTCCCGGCCGAGCGCATCGAACTCAAACTGTCGGCGCTTTGAGACGCGGCTATCGTTGTGTCATCCGACCTGGATGACCGCCTTGATCAGCCCGGATTTCTCATGTGCCCAGCGGGCGAGGTCGCGCGGCGTCTCGCCAAGCGTGGTGCGGTGGGTGACTAGCTTTGCCAGCGGCACCGCACCGTTGCGGATTGAAGCGGCGACATGGTCGAAATCGGCGCGCAGAGCGTTGCGGCTGCCGATCAGCATCATCTCGCGCTTGTGGAATTCGGGATCGGAAAAGGCGATGTCGTCCTTGACGACGCTGACCAGCACCAGCGTGCCGCCATGCGCGACATGGGCGAAGGCCGACTGCACCGACTGGGTGTTGCCGGTGGCGTCGAAGACCGCGTCAAAACCATCGCCGTCGGTCGCCTGCCGCACCAGATCAGCGGCGGCGCCCTGCGAGCCGTTGAGGGTCGCGAAGCCGAGTTCGCTTTCGGCGAAACCCAGCCTCTCGGCACTCATGTCGAGCAGCGTCACGTCGAGCCCGGCGATGCGGGCGAACAGCGCCGTGCCGAGCCCGATCGGGCCGGCGCCGATGACCAGCGTGCGCGCACCTGGATCAGCCAGCGAGCGCCGCACGGCATGGGCGCCAATCGCTAGGAATTCGACGGCTGCCGCATCGCCCAGCGACAGGCCGTTTGCCGGATAAAGATTTTGCGCCGGCACCAGGATCTGCTCGCACATGGCGCCGTCGCGATGGACACCGAGCACCTCGATCCTGACGCAGCAATTCGGCTTGCCTTGCCGGCAGGCGATGCATTTGCCGCAGGCGAGATAGGGATTGACGATCACCGGCTCGCCGACGGTGAGATCGACGCCCTCGCCAACCTCGATCACGGTGCCCGAAACCTCGTGGCCCATGATGCGGGGATAGGCGAGGAACGGGTGCTTGCCGTCGAAAATGTGATAATCGGTGCCGCAGATGCCGACATGGTTGACCGCGACCAGCGCCCAGCCCGAGGGCGGCGCGCCAGGCGCCGGGCGATCTTCCAGGACAAGTTCGCCGGGCGAGCGGCAGACGACGGCTTTCATGCTTCAATCCAGTCGGTTCATGGCACCGCCGGCTCTGCTGTTGCGAGGCCGGCGGCTGTTAGGGGGCGATCTATTTGCCGCGGCGGCGCAGCCCGTCGAAATAGACGATGACGATGATCAGCACCCCGGTGATGATGCGCTGCCAGAAGGCGTTGACGTTGAGCAGATTGGCGCCGTTGTTGATGGTGGCAAGGATGAAGGCGCCGAGCAGCGGCCCGTGCACGGAGCCGACAGCGCCGAACAGCGACGTGCCGCCGATCACCGAAGAAGCGATCGCCTGCAATTCCCAGCCCTCGGCCTGCGTCGGATTGCCGATGCCGATGCGCGACGCGAGCAGCACGCCGACGAAGGCCGCACACAGCCCCGACAACGTATAGGCCATGTAGATTGTGCGCTGGACGTTGACGCCCGACAGACGCGATGCCTCGGCGTTGGAGCCGACCGAGAACAGGTAACGGCCCCAGCGGCTGTGGTGCAGGAAGATGTAGGCCGGAATGCCGACCAGGATCACCATCCAGAACAGATTGGGGACGCCGACGAAGGAACTGCGCGAGAACGTCTGAAAGGCGTCGTTGTTGATCGAGATCGAGTTGCCGTTGGTCATCAACAGGCCGATGCCGCGCAGCGAGGTCAGCGTCGCCAGGGTGATGATGAAGGGTGGCAAGCCCATCTTGACGATGCCGAAGCCATGGAACATGCCAATGGCGACGCCGACCAGCAAGGTAATCAGGATGGCTAGGAAAACCGGTGCGCCGGCGTTGATCAGCATCGCGACGATGACGGTGGCGAAGCCGACAACGGCGCCGACGGAAAGGTCGATGCCGCCGGTGATGATTACGAAGGTCTGGCCGACCGCCAGGATGGCGATCATCGACCCTTGCCGCAACAGGTTCGAGATGTTGTTGGCCGAGGCGAAGCTCGGCGTCGCCACCGACAAGATGATCCACAAAAGAACCAGCAGTGCCAGCAGTGTCAGCCCGAACAGGGCGTTGTAGTTGCGTTTCGGCCTTTCGGCAGCGATCGCCTCGGTGCTCATATCCGTCCTCCCGGTCTTTCTTGTTTCTCGGCCAGCGCCTGGGTGAGGATCTCCTCGTGATCAGCGGTATGAAACCCATGCGTGGCCACCAGCTTGCCGCGCCGGAACACGTGCAGCGTGTCGGCGAGCTCATAGACCTCGGGCAGGTAGGACGAGATCAGGATGATGCCGGCGCCCTTGGATAACAGCGCGCCAAACAGGCGGTAGATCTCGGCCTTGGTGCCGACATCGACGCCGACGGTCGGCTCGTCGAAGATGAACAGCTTGGCGCCGTGCGCGAGCCATTTGCCGATGACGATCTTCTGCTGATTGCCGCCGGACAGGCTGGAGGCCAGCGCACTTCGCGTCGGCGTCTTGATGCGCAGGTCGGCGATCTGGCGATCGGCCTGGGCTTTTTCCTGCGCGCGGGAGATCAGCAGATTGCTTGAGATGCGCTTGTAGATCGGCAGATTGAGGTTGAGCCCGACCGGCAGGTTGAGGCAGAGGCCCTGGTCGCGGCGGCTTTCCGGGGCCAGCGCCATGCCGAGCCTGATCGCGTCATGTTCTGAATTGACCTTGACCTCCTTGCCCTCCCAGAGGATCTGGCCGGCCGCCTTGCGGTGGCGGCCATAGAGCGTGGTGACGAACTCGCTGCGGCCGGCGCCGATCAGCCCGTAGAGGCCGACGATCTCGCCGGCGCGGACGGACATCGAGACATTTTCGAAACCCTTGCCGGACAGGTTCCTGGTTTCTACAAGCATCGCGCCCGGGGTGAAATGCTCCTTGTGGTAGACCTGCTCGATCGAGCGGTTGATCATCATCTTGACCAGCTCGGCGTCATTGGTCTCGGCGATATTCCTGGTGCCGACCAGCGTGCCGTCGCGCAGCACCGAGACGCGGTCGGCGAGCTCGAACACTTCTTCCATGCGATGGCTGATGTAGATGATGGTGACGCCTTCGCCCTTCAGCCGGCGGATCAGCGTGAACAGCTGGTCGGCCTCCTTGCGGGTGAGGTAGGCGGTCGGTTCGTCGAAGATCAGGAATTTGGTGCCGCGCACGGTGGCGCGGGCGGCGGCGATCAACTGCTGCTGACCGATGGTCAGGTCACCCAGCTTGACATGCGCCGGCAGGTCGAAGCCGAGATCGTCGATGATCTTCTGCGCCTGCCTGACCATCGCCCGCTGCTGCAGGATACCGAAACGGGAATCCTCCTCGCCGAGGAACATGTTGGCGGCGACGGTGAGATGGCGGCACAGGACGACTTCCTGATGCACGGCATTGATGCCGAGCGCCATCGCCTCATGCGGCGTCGCCAATGCGGCAGGCTTGCCCTCCCAGATGACGTCGCCGGAGGTGCGCGGCATGACGCCGGTCAGAAGCTTGATCAGGGTGGATTTGCCGGCGCCGTTCTCGCCGACGATGGCGTGGATCTCGCCGGCCTTGAAGGCGAGGTCGACCGGCTTCAGCGCGTGAGTGCCGGGATAGCGCTTTTCCAGCCCGCGGAGTTCGAGGATGGTCCTGCCCGGTTCAAGCGTTGGAGCCGGATGGAGTTCCTGCGCCGTCGACATCATGACAATCCTCCCAGATTGACCCCCAAAGATTGGCCTCGCGATTGGCACGAGTGGGATGTTTCCGGGGCGAAAAGGCCCCGGAAACAGTTCACAGCGGCGATGCTCAGTCGAGCTTCGGGTTGAGCAGCGCGTCGATCTTCGGATCCTTCATGTTGGCCTTGGTAACCAGGTTGGCGCCGGTGTCGACATTGGCTTCGACCTTCTCGCCCTTCGAGGCGGCAAGCGCCGTCTTGACGCCGTCATAGCCCATCCGGTACGGATCCTGGACGACGAGCGCCGAAATGACGCCGTCATTGAGGAACTTGATCAGCTTCTCGTCGCTGTCGAAGCCGACCAGCCCGACCTTGCCTGCGAGGCTGTTCTCGGCGATCGCCTGACCGACGCCCTGCGCCATGATCAGGTTGGAGGCGAAGATGCCCTTGAGGTTGGGGTTGGCGGTGATCAGGTCGGTGGCGATGTTGAGGCCGGTGGTGGCCTGGCCGTCGGCGTATTTGTCGGCGACCAGCTTGAGGCCGGGATATTTGGCGGCGAGCTGTTCCTTAAAACCCTGGGCGCGCTGTTCGAGCGAGCCGGCGCCCGGAAGCGCGGTGATCAGGGCGACGTCGCCCTCGACCTTGCCGCCATTGGCTTCGCCGATGGCTGCGGCAAGGCCGTCAGCGGCGACGCGGCCGCCCTGAATGTTGTCGGTGGTCAGGAACGAGGTGAAGGCCTTGGAGTCGGCACCGGAGTCGATACCGATGATCTTGACCTTGGTGGCGGCCTCGTCGATCGGCTTGCCGAGCGCCTTGGCTTCGGTCGGCGCGATGACGACGGCGGCCGGGTTGCCGGCGACGGCATTTTCGAGGATCGAGATCTGGCCGTTGACGTCGGTCTCGGCCTGGGCGCCGAGCTCCGGCACGTTGACGCCCAGGTCCTTGCCGGCCTTGCGGGCGCCGGCCAGAACGATCTGCCAGTAGAAGGACGTGGTGTCCTTGACGATGATCGGAATGGTCACGTCGGCCGCGGATGCCGGGGCCGAATGCATCACGCCGGCAAGCATCGAGGCGGCTGTGAGTGCCACGAAGGCGCGGCGATTGAGAATGCTGGTCACGAATTTCATTAGGAGTCCTCCCTAAGTCGCCCGGTGAATGTTATGGAAGCTCCATTCGGATGGCGCGGCCGAAACGGAACTTTATCAATAAAAAACATTTACCGCATTTTGATAATGCATCATCTTGGTAGGCGCAAGCGCTGTTTGATGCCTGCCTCGGATGGCTGGGCGGAAGAGTTTTTTCTGTCGGAACTCCGCTGCCAATCTCCTCCAATATGTCGCATGGAATATTAATTCCATCACTCAGTCAATATGGAATGTTCATTCTTTTTTCGGGGATGTACGAACTGCGACACCTGGCGATCACGTCAGGTGTTCGCGACTGTCGCGAGCGGTCCGGCTTAGAGCGTCGCACCGAGGTGCCACGGCACGAACTCGTTGTCGCCGTAGCCGAATTCCTCGCTCTTGGTCTTGCGGCCCGAAGCTGTCTCGACGATCAGTTCGAAGATCTCGCGGCCCATGCCGGCAATGGTCTTTTCGCCCGAGGCGATGACGCCGCAATTCACGTCCATGTCCTCTTCCATGGTGTGGTACATGGTCGAGTTGCTGGCGACCTTGATCGACGGCGTCGGCCGGCAGCCGAAGCAGGAGCCGCGGCCGGTGGTGAAGACGATGACGTTCGCGCCACCCGCCACCTGGCCGGTGGCCGAGACCGGGTCGTAGCCGGGCGTGTCCATGAACACCAGCCCGTGCCCGGTGACCTTTTCGGCATAGCCGAAGACGCCGTTGAGCGGCGTCTGGCCGCCCTTGGCGACCGCGCCGAGCGACTTTTCCAGGATGGTGGTCAGGCCGCCGCGCTTGTTGCCCGGCGAGGGATTGTTGTCGATGGATGCGCCATGCTTGGCGACATGGTCTTCCCACCATTTCACGTAGCCGTCGAGCTTGGCGGCGATCTCGGGAGTTGCGGCGCGATAGGCAAGCAGGTGCTCGGCGCCGTAGATCTCCGTCGTTTCGGAGAGGATGCCGACGCCGCCGACGCCGGCCAAAATGTCGACGGCCGCACCCAGCGCCGGGTTGGCAGTGATGCCGGACATGCCGTCGGAGCCGCCGCATTGCAGGCCGACGACGATCTCGCTGACCGGGATCGGCTCACGCTGAAGCTTGCCGACCTCTTCGGCGATCTCGGCCAGCACGACCAGCGCCTTCTCGACCGATTTGCGCGAGCCGCCGGCTTCCTGGATGTTGAAATGGCGTTTTCCCGCGGCGACGCCCTTCTGGCCATAGAGGGTGAGCTGGTTGACCTCGCAGCCGAGCCCGACCATCAGCACGCCGCCGAAATTCGGATGACGTGCATAGCCGGCCAGCGTGCGGTGCAGCACCATCATGCCATCGCCGGTGGCGCTCATGCCGCAGCCCTGGCCGTGGACGATCGGGACGAAGCCGTCGATGCCGGGATATTGCGGCAGAAGCGTGCGGTTCGCCGCGTCGGCGATGGCATGGCAGACGGTGGCCGAGCAATTGACGCTGGCGAGAATGCCGATGAAGTTGCGCGTGCCGGCACGGCCGTCGGCACGGCGGTAGCCCATGAAGGTGCGGGCGCGGTCGGCCTCGGTCGCGTGCACGGCCTCGCTCGGCGGCACCACCGGCAAACGCCCGCTTTCGAAGACCAGATTGTGCGAATGGACATGCTCGCCGGGCGCGATGTCCTGCGTGGCGCGGCCGATTGCCTGGGCGTATTTGACCACGGCTTCGCCGGCGGCAATCGGCTTGATCGCCACCTTGTGGCCCGGCTCGATCAGCGCGGCGGCGACGGCGCCACCCGGCAGTACGGTGCCGATCTCGATGCGGCCATTGGCGACCGCGACATTGTCGGCGGGAGACAGAAGAATGCTGTTTGCGGCGTTCACGGGAGCTTCCTGGGTATGTTCCTGGGTGCGCGAGCGGATTGACACGCCGCTCTTAACATATAATGTCTTTTATCGTGAAAAAACATTTTTGCGTCAATTGTTTTTTCGCCAGAGCGCGACGCGTCTTTTGGATGCGCGACGTAGGCTCTACAACCAAAACTAGCGTTGCGCATGATGTTTTCCGAAGCGATTCCGATTTCATGCGCGAGAAAAGCTTCACGCCGGCCGCAACGCCGGCGCGCCACGGGGCAGGGGATGTCGAAGAGCAACAACGTATACAAGGACGCCTATAATCGCGGTCTTAGGCTGCTCGACGAAACCAGGAGCCTGCCTTCGGAGCCGGAGCTGGGCACGCTGCTCGGCGTCAGCCGCACGACCGTCCGCACCATCCTTGCCCGCATGGAAGAGACCGGGCTGATCGATTGGAACAAGCGCAGCAAGACGGTTCTGCGCGAGCCGCGGCCGGACGATTTTTTTCCCGAGGAAGAGACCGACACGCTGGCCGAGATCATCGAACGCTCCTTCATGCGGCGGCTGCTTGCCGGTGGCGCCGAGGCCGGCATGCAGATCAACGAACTCGAACTGGCGCGCGAGATCGGCGTCGGCACCACCAGCGTGCGCGAATTCCTGATCCGCTTCTCGCGCTTCGGCCTGATCGAGAAGCGCCGCAACAGTCATTGGGTGCTGAAAGGCTTTACCCGCGCCTTCGCGCTGGAGCTGACCGAAATCCGCGAGATGTTCGAACTGCGCTCGGCCGCCGCCTTTGCCGCTCTGCCCGAGGACAGCCCGGTCTGGGCCGACCTCGACAGCCTGGAAGACGAGCATCGCCTGCTGGCGCGCGAGATCGCCGTGCGCTTCAACGCGTTCTCCGAGCTCGACGAGCGCTTTCACCGGCTGATCCACCGCGCCTCGCACAACCGCTTCATCGTCGATTTCTACGACGTCATCGCCATGATCTTCCACTACCACTACCAGTGGAACAAGGCGCAGGAGCGCGAGCGCAACGAAGTCGCGGTCCAGGAGCATCTCGCCTATATCGCCGCGCTCAAATCGCGCGATCTCGCCAAGGTCGACGCCGCCTGCCGCAAGCACCTGAAATCGGCCCGCCACACGCTGCTGACGTCGATCCCGGAGGGCAGGCAGCCGCTGCGCGCGTGATTGTGTTGCGTTGCCGCAGCAACGTTTTGGCGATTTTCCGGCCGCCGGCTCCGTGCTAGAGAGCTGACGTTGCTGCGTGAAGAGGCTGGTTCTTGACCATACGCCGGAGACGATGGAGCATGCCGGTCGCGTTCGCCGCGGCCTGGCTTTTCGTGCTCCAGTCGATGTTCGGCGCGTTTGCTTCCGGCATCGAGCCGAACGCCTCGCAATTCGATGCTTTCGGCAACACGATCTGCACCCATGACGGTGCGGCGCAACTCCCGGCCGGGGATCCGCATCAGCAGCACATGCCGGCTTGCTGCATGCTTGGCTGCAACCTCGTTTCGGCGGTCTACGCGCCGCCCGATGCCACCGGGAGCCTGTCTCGCAGCCCTTCCGTCGAAACCATCGCCTTTTTCCTGCCGGCCTTCCGGCATCGCGATTTCGCCCGCGCCCGCACTCCGTCCAATCCGCGCGCACCACCGGCGACGGCCTGATCCGTTCTGGTTTGCGCCGCGCACACCCTTGGCCGGCGCGTTTATCGACATCGTTCGCGACCGGCATCGGCGCGATCTCTTAAAATCCACGGAGCAATCATGTCTCACTCTTTTCGCGCTGCCGCATCCAGCCGCAGGCGCTTCTCACTGGGTAGTTTCGAGCAGCGTCTCGGCGTCGCCCTTTGCGTTCTTGCCCTCCTGTTCGCCAACGCCCAGACGGTGTTGGCACATGAGTTCAAGCTTGGCGGTCTCGAGATCGGGCACCCCTGGTCGCGCGCCACGCCAGCCGGCGCCAAGGTAGCCGGCGGCTACTTCACCATCACCAACACCGGCAGTGCGCCGGATCGCCTGCTGTCGATCACCTCCGACATTTCGGTTAAGGCCGAACTGCACGAGATGGGCGTCAGCAATGGCGTCATGACCATGCGGCCGGTCACCGGCGGCCTCGAAATCCCGGCCGGCGGCAAGGTCGCGCTGGCGCCTAAGGGCTATCATTTGATGTTCATGGATTTGAAGCGGCGGCCCAAGGAGGGCGAAATGTTCTCCGCCACGCTGACCTTCGAGAAAGCCGGGCCCGTGCAGATTGAATTCGCCGTGCAAGGCATCGGCAGTGCGGCACCCCAGGACGACGACTGACTTGGCCGCTTCGAGAGGTACCATCATGAAGAAATCTCTTTTGCCCGGCTGCGTGCTTCTTGTTCTCGGGACCAGCGCGGCCTTCGCCCACATCACGCTCGAAACGCCGGAGGCGGCGGTCGGCTCGACCTACAAGGCGGTTCTTCGGGTGCCGCATGGCTGCGAGGGCAAGGCAACGACCGCCTTGCGCGTGCAGATCCCGGAAGGGGTGCTCTCGGTCAAACCGATGCCGAAGCCGGGCTGGACGCTGCAGGTCAAGAACGGCAAATACGAGAAGTCCTACCAGCTCTACGGCCAGGCAGTGACCAGCGGCGTCAAGGAGGTCGACTGGAGCGCCGGCAGCCTGCCGGACGAATTCTACGACGAATTCGTCTTTCGCACGACACTGGCGTCCGACCTGCCGGCAGGCCAGACGCTGCATTTCCCGGTGGTGCAGGAATGTGACGGCGTCGCCGATCGCTGGATTGAAATTCCGGCGGTCGGGCAGGCTGAGGACGCGCTGGAATTTCCGGCGCCCGGCCTCAAGCTGCTGCCGAAGAAGTGAGCTCCAGCGGCGCGCTTTGGCGGATGAGCGCGCCGCTGCTCTTGGCGGTGAGATGAGCGCGGCATCCTTCCTGCGGCGAGCTTGCATGGCCGGCAACCATTCTGGCCGGCTTGTGGCTGGCCTGCTCGCCGCCATCGTGCTGCTCGCCGTAATTGCCATGCCTGATCCGGCCTTCGCCCATGCGGCGCTGATCAAGGCCGAGCCGGCTGACGGTGCGGTGCTGGCGCAGAGCCCGTCGCAGATGTCGCTGACCTTCAGCGAGCCGGTTTCGCCGCTGGTGCTGACGCTGGTGCGGCCCGACGGCACGGCGGTCCCGCTGAGCTCTTTCCAGCTCAGCGGCCAGACCGTCGAGATCGACAATCCGCAGGCGCTGACATCCGGCACGCATGTGCTGAGCTGGCGAGTGATCTCCGCCGACGGGCATCCGGTCGGCGGCTCGGTGCTGTTCTCGGTCGGCGCACCGAGTGCTGCGCCGGCCGCCTCCGAAGCCGTCGACCGGGTGCTTCGAACGGCGATCTGGATCGGCAAGATTTTTCTATATATCGGCCTGTTTTTCGGCGTCGGGGGTGCCTTTGCGCTGGCCTGGCTGGCGCAAGGCGGGCGATCCGGCCAGCGCCTGATCGTCGCGGCAATCCTGTGCGGGCTGGCCGCCGCAACGCTGTCGCTCGGCCTGCAGGGGCTGGATGCGCTTGGCGCGCCGCTTGCCCGGCTGGCGCAGCCGGTCATCTGGCAGACCGGGCTGGGCACCAGCTTCGGCTGGACGGTGCTGATCGCGCTGATGGCGCTCGGCCTCAGCCTATTATCGCTGGTCGTGCCGCCCGCCGACGCAAAGCCGCTCGCCTTGGCCGGACTGGCTGGCGTCGGCGCAGCACTTGCCGCCAGCGGGCATGCCAGTGCCGCCGAGCCGCAATGGCTGACCAGGCCGATGGTGTTTCTGCACGGAACTGGTATCGCCGTCTGGGCCGGGGCGCTGGCGCCGCTTGGTCTTGCCTTGAAACGGCAGCCGGCCAAAGCCGGGCCATTGCTGCGACGGTTTTCGCGAGCGATCCTGTTCGTCGTGGCCGTGCTTGCGGCAGCCGGCATCGTGCTCGCCGTCATCCAGGTGCAAACGCCGTCGGCGCTGGTCCACACCGCTTATGGCCGGCTGCTGCTGCTCAAGCTCGTGCTACTCGTCTTTCTGTTCACGCTCGCCGCCGTCAACCGCTTCAAGCTCACGGCCTCGGCCGAGGCAGGAAATACGGAAGTCCAGCGGCGGCTGGCCCGCTCGATCGCCATCGAGGTGCTGATCGTGGTGGCGATCTTCGGAGTTGGCGCCGGCTGGCGCTTCACGCCGCCGCCGCGGGCGCTGGCAATCGCCGCGGCACAGCCGGCATCGGTGCATATCCACACGCAGCAAGCGATGGCCGATCTCAGCATTGCGCCCGGCCACACCGGACCTGTTGCTGCTTCGATCTTCATCATGAGCGGCGATTTCGGCCCGCTCGACGCCAAGCAGGTGACGCTGGTGCTGTCAAAGCCCGATTCCGGCATCGAGCCGATAAAACGCCCTGCGACGAAGCCCGGCGACGGCACCTGGCGCGTCGACGATCTCGTCATTCCGGTCGCCGGCCGGTGGACAGCGCGGCTCGATATCCTGGTCTCGGATTTCGAGATGGTGAAGATCGAAGCGCCGATCGATATCCGGCCATGAAGACGGCGCTGGTCTGCGCAACACAATTCGGCGAGACGGTTGACGCGGCCTTGAAGGCCCGTCAATCATCGTCATCAAGAATGGGCATCCAACCCAATCGCGGGCTCAAACCAACAAGATCCGAAAGCAGGGAAGAAACGATGGAAAAAGCCGAAATCGGCCTGATCGGCCTTGGCACGATGGGCTCCAACCTGGCGCTCAATATCGCCGAGAAGGGGCACCGCATCGCCGTCTTCAACCGCACCGCGGCGCGCACCGATGCCTTTGTCGAAAATGCCGGCGCGCTCAGAGATAGGGTGGTGCCCTGCTATAGCCTCGAGGAACTGGCCGCCGCGATCCGGCCGCCGCGGCCGATCATCATCATGGTGCTGGCCGGCAAGCCGGTCGACGAGCAGATCACGGCATTGCGCGGCGTGCTGTCGGCCAACGACATCGTCATCGACGCCGGTAATGCCAATTTCCGCGATACGATGCGGCGCTTCTCGGAGCTTACCGATTCGGGCCTGACCTTCATCGGCATGGGCGTGTCCGGCGGCGAGGAGGGCGCACGCCACGGTCCCTCGATCATGGTCGGCGGCACCGAAGAGTCCTGGAGGCGCGTCGAAAGAGTGCTGACCGCAATCTCGGCCAAGTTCAAGGGCGAGCCTTGCGCGGCGTGGCTTGGCACCGACGGCGCCGGCCATTTCGTCAAGACCATCCACAACGGCATCGAATATGCCGATATGCAGATGATCGCCGAGATCTACGGCATCTTGCGTGACGGGCTAGGCATGGGGCCGAAAGAGATCACTGAGGTGTTTTCCCAGTGGAACACGGGCAGGCTCAACTCGTACCTGATCGAGATCACCGCCAAGGTGCTGGCCGCCGACGACCCCAAGACCGGCAAACCGGTGGTCGACATCATTCTCGACCGCGCCGGCCAGAAGGGCACCGGCAAATGGTCGGTGATCGAAGCGCAGCAGCTCGGCATCCCGGCCACCGCAATCGAGGCGGCGGTGGCGGCACGCGTGCTGTCGTCGATCAAGGACGAGCGGCTGGCCGCCGAAAAGGTCTATGGCGGCGGCGTGAGCAAGATTTCCGGAGACAGGGACGCCCTGCTCGCCGATCTCGAGCTGGCGCTGTTTGCCGGCAAGATCGCCGCCTACGCGCAAGGCTTCGCGGTGATGAGCGGCGCGTCGAAGGAATTCAACTGGAACCTGCCGATGCCGGTCATCGCCAAGATCTGGCGGGCCGGCTGCATCATACGCTCGCAATTGCTGGATACGATGGCGGAGGCCTTCGGCGCCGGCGGCGCAGCCACCAACCTGTTGATGGCGCCGGCTTTCGTTTCATTGATGCAGGAGGCACATCCGTCGCTTCGCCGTGTCGTGGCAAGGGCAGCCGAAGCCGGCTCGCCGGTGCCGGCCCTGTCATCGGCACTTGCCTATTTCGACAGTTACCGGCAGGGCCGCGGCACTTCGAACCTGATCCAGGCGCAACGCGATTTCTTCGGCGCGCACGGCTTCGAGCGCATCGACGGGCAGGGCGCTTTCCATGGCCCATGGGGGAGTGGGGCGGCGGGTTAGCGCCCTATTTCGGCCGTCCAAGCCGCCTCGGCGACTTCCCAATAGCTGCCGTTCTTTCGCCGGGGCAACGCCGCAACTGTCTGCTGCGCATCATAGCGCGTCCAAAAGCAAGGCACCCCGAGCCGATCCGACCAATGCTTGTGGCAGCTTCGGCGCGCGCCGCTATCCGACCACGAAAAAAGCGTGACCCGCGCAGGACGAAACGAAGCGGAGGCGAACGTTGGAGCTACCTCAATGCCCGATTGGAAGCGGTCAGTGGCGGTCGTTTGACCTGTGCGGGGCCGCCAATCGGCAGGCCCCGCAGGCTGCTGCTTCAGTGGCCGTTGGCCGCGATCGAAACCGCCTCCCAATCCTTCCAGGTCTGGAGGCGCTTGGCGTAGATATCCACGATGGTCTTGGTTGGGGTGAGCCCGAAAAAGATCCGGGTCGGGGGCTCGGCGGCATCGACGACCTGCAGGATCGCCGGACCCGTCGCCGTCGGTTCGCCAATGAACTCCGCGGGCAGGTTGGCCCAGATGTCTGCCTGGCCACGGCGCAGAGGGTCATACTGCGGCGCCGGGTTGGCGTGGACGGCCGAGCCCCTGCCCCAGTCGGTGGCATAGCCGCCCGGTTCCACCAAGGTCACTTTGATGCCGAACGGGGCAACCTCCTGCGCCAGCGACTCGGTGAGGCCTTCGACCGCCCACTTGGAGGCGTGATAGGCCCCCAGATTGGGGTAGGACATCAGGCCACCGATGCTGGACACCTGGATGATATGGCCATGCCCCTGCTTGCGCAGGATGGGCAAGACAGCCTGCGTGACGTTCAGCACACCGAAGAAATTCACTTCGAGCTGATCGCGCACCTGCTGCTCCGTGACTTCTTCGACCGCACCGAAAAGGCCGTAGCCCGCATTGTTGACGACAACGTCGAGACCACCAAATGTTTTGGCAGCCTGTCCGACAGCGGCAATTGCGGCGGCGCGATCGGTCACATCCAGCCGCAGGGGCAGGACCGCATCGCGGAATTGAGTGACGAGATCCTGCAAGGCCTCAGGCTGCCGGCTCGTCGCGGCAACCCTGTCGCCGCGCTCGAGTGCGGCTTCCGCCCACACTCGACCAAAGCCACGGTTGGCGCCTGTAATGAACCAGACTTTCGACATCGATCTACCTCATGGTTGCGTGCCATTGGGCACTTCTCTTGAGGTAGGCAGGCCCCCTGTCGAATTCATTTGCAGGTTGCGACAGAAAACTGGCGATGGGCGCCAATCTCTAGTTTAGGCGAGAGGCCTCGGTGTTCTGCTCGCGCCACCGTGCGGGGGTGACACCTTCCCATTCGCGGAAGGCGCGATAGAACGAGCTGGTATCCTGATACCCTAATAGATAGGCAATCTCATCAGCCGCGTTCGCGCCGCTGGCCAGCATTTCGCGACCGAGTTCCTGGCGGGAAGCCTCCAGTAGCAGCCTGAAACTTGTCCCAGATTCCGAAATACGGCGCTGCAGCGTGCGTTCGCTCATCCCCAGGACGTTGGCCACGTCCGATAGTTCGGGCTTGCCGCTGGCCAACCGCCGCTTCAGGACAATCTTCACTTGTTCTGGCAACGAGCTTTGCGCATCGATCTCGTCGAGCGAGGCCAACAGTGCCGGTGTAAGGATGGCGAGCAGTTCGGGGTTGTGCCCAGCGAACGGTCGATCCAGATCATCGGCACGCAGCACCAGCTGGTTCTTGGGCGCCCCGAAGGTTATTGGCGCTCCGAGGTACTCCTTGTGCGCTCGGGTCGTCGGGCCTTTTCGGGTCATGTCCACTCGCAGCGGGACGATGTGACGACCTGTTCCGCGTCGTCCCAGTTCAAGGATTGCTGCAAACGTCACATCGACCGCTACGTCAGGCTCCGTGCCAACGGCGTGGATCCAGTCGAAGCTGACAAAAGCCTCACCATCACGTTCTATCACGTGCAGCTCTTCCGGGGTGCAAAGCCGCTTGAACCTGGCAAGACGGTTGAGGCCGTCACGGAAATCCTTGGCGAAGAAGGCCGACATGGTCGCGGGGGGATGGACCGATGTATCTGCCGCAACTGTGATATGCAGCCCGATCGCAGGGTCGCCCGATAGCTCCTCCAGTGCTTGCCAGAGTTCGAAGTATTGAGCGGTATTGACCCAAGCGTCTTCGGAAATGTGGAGGGTCGCAGGCAACCGAGCTTGCCTCAACAATGCCGCTGGTGAGATGCCAGCCCGCTCTACAGCGCGCCAAAAGGCCTGTGGGACTTTGCATCTGTCGATTGGTAGCCGTGTCATGGCAGTCTTTCACTCACCCGTAATGGCGGCATATGAGCGCCGCTGTCCTATCGTCGTCTAGCCCGGCCCCAGTTCGATCACAGCGTACCCGAATCCGCCACCGATCCAGTCATCCATCTGCCCTACCGGGTCGTCCACTGTGTGACCGGCAGGGTGGACCGTAACGGTTGTATGCTCAACTGCGTGGCGCTAGCGCGTCGGGCGGCGCGAGTGCTGGTGAGGACACTGCGCAGCTTAGCGGCCTGCTGGTCGATGGCCTGCGGGCCGTTGCCGGTGAGCAGCCGCACGGACGGCTCGTAGGCCAGTAGCGGGGCGGCGATGTTGAGGGAGGTCGCGAGTGTGAAGCCAGCTTCCTTGATGGCCGCGTCGACGAAGTAGGAGGTTCGGGTCTTTTTGCCGGGGACGCGTGGGTAGAGGAACCGCAGCGCGAACAGCTCGCCGATCGTGGGGACGGTCGAGATGGTGGCGGCGAGGAACGGGTTGTCGCTGACGAGGTAGGGGTGGCCCTGAGCGTCGATGCGCTGCCGGGTGGAGGTCACCGCCACAGGCGCGTGGCAGATCAGCGAGATGATGACGCTGTTCTCCCGGGCTATGTGGAGGGTTTCGCCGAGCCACGGGTTGTCACGGAAGTCGACCATGGGGGCGTGACCGCCGGGGGTGTGGATGAAGTCAAAGTCGGCGAAAGTGAACGGGTCGGCCGAGTCGCGGTGACGCTGGACGAGTTCCTGTAGCGAGTGGAAGGTGCCCTCGGGCAGCTTTGCGAGGCGGCGAACCAGTTCGGGGCAGTACTCGGCGAGCTCCGGCTCGCTGTTAGGCAATAGTTCGGAGACCGGGATCCGGCCGATGTGCCGCTCCAGCAGCTGAACTTCCTGCTCGCGGCGGGCGACCAACGCGGGGTGGCGCTGCCGGAAGCTGTTGACGTCGAACGAGCGGCGGCGCTGCTGCATACGGAGGGGGATGGTCATGGCGCCGGTCTTCTCGATGGATTGCACGGACAGGGCCATGCCGTTGATGTCGAGTTGAGGGGCGTTGCCGTCGGGGGTAGCGAAGGTGAACTCGTAGTCGTTCTCGAACTCCTTGAGCACTTGAGCCATCTCGACCAGGAAGAACCCGGTCGAGATCGACTTGACGTCGGCCGGTTCGGCCAGCGGCAGCTGGCGGCCGGACGAGATGAGGATCAGTGCGCGGCGCTTGGTGGTGGGCATGACTTGTTCCTTTCAATGCTTTCGGCCGGGGTGAGGGTCAGGCCGTCCCTGCCATTCATCGGCGGATTTAGGCACGCCTCCTGTCGCATTCACTTACAGGATGCGACAGAAAACTTGCGATGGCCGCCAATCTCTCGGTGTTCTGCTCGCGCCACTGTGCGGGGGTGACGCCTGTCACCTGAGCACGCGTCAGTACGCGCGGCTGGTCGACGAGTGGGGGACCGCGATTGGGCTGACACCTGAGGACTACGGCACTCACTCGCTGCGCAGGACGAAAGCGTCGCTCATATACAAGGCGACCGGCAATCTACGAGCGATTCAGACTTTGCTCGGACATAGCAAGATCGAGAACACAGTTCGATGCCGGACGGGCGCAAAACTTTCCTGCGCCGGGCAACGTATAGCTTTCCGGCCCCTGCCAGATTGCCGAGGTCGAGACTACGCGTGTTGTAACCGCATCATAACACGAAAAAGCATCTGCGGATCGCCCGTTTCGCGAACCGTCTCGAGCGCCGCGGGTTCCTGAAGGTCCGCTTCTTAAGATCCGATCCTCGAAGCTGCCGGTCAACTACCGGCCCCAAGGTTGCCAGTCAGCAGCGCGCATTTTGCAACCAAGTGGAATCACTTGGCACCGCAGAAATGCGGCTATGATAAATAGACGGAGCCGGATGGTAGATCAATCTGAACGTATCCCGCTCTGGTCGGGGCGGCGATAAGCCTGCACTTCGCCCGGCTTGCTCAGGCTCTGCAGGGAGCCAGGTGCGGCGCCGCCGATCCAGCCCAGCACCGAGCGGGCGAGTTCGGCGCCGGCCAGCCGGAAGTTCTCGTTGACGACCAGCAATTCGCTGCGAAACAGGTGCAGAAGCTCCGACGATTGTTTGGACACCACATCGACATCGCGGCCAAGCTTGAGGCCGGCGTCTTCGATGCCGGCGACGATGGCAAGCGTCGCGGCGGCGGCGCTGCTGATGAAACCGTCCGGCCTGACGTCGCGGCGCATCAGCTGCGCGGTCCGCATTCTGATCTGCTCGATCGAATGATCGATCGAAACGGTGTTGAACGGAATCTCGCTGGCACCGACCTCGCTCAGCGCATCGGCAAAGCCGTTCAGCGTGTGACCGTGATAGGTCAACTCGACCGGCGGCGCCAGCAGTGCCAGCCGGCGGCGGCCGATGCCGGCCAGATGGCGCACTGCCTCGGCTGCGAAAGCGTAATTGTCGAAATCATGGTAGGGATGGATCAGCCCCATGTCGGTGCGGCCATGCGTAGCAAAGGGGATGCCGCGCTCCAGCATATAACGGGCCCTCGGGTCGTTCGGCTGCGTGCGCGAAATGATGACGCCGTCGGCTGAACCGGTTTCCACGAGGTAACGGATCGGGTCGAGCGGATCCTGCGAGCGTGAATAGGGCGTCACGATCAAGTGATAGGGCGTATCGGCAATGACTTCCGAAACACCGTAGATGATGTCCGAGACAAAGCTCATGATCTCGTGCTCGGTGTTGAGCACCAGGCTGATGACATTGGTCTTGCCGGTGCGCAGGCGGACGCCGGCACGGTTGGGCCGATAGCCGATTTGTTTGGCGACAAGCTGGACGCGACGCCTGGTCTCGGCGCCGATCTCGGGCGCGTCCTTCAGCGCGCGCGACACGGTGGTGACGCCCAGCCCGGTCATGAAGGCGAGCGTCTTCAGTGTCGGCCGGCCCTGCCCCGACGCTTCGTCGGCCTTCTCTTTTTGATGCCTGTTCATTCGTCCCGCCCCGTCAGGCGCATAGCAGTTGCCGGGCAGGCCGGCAATCGGCGGGCCGCGGGTACGCCGCGGGCCTTCACCGAATGAGACCGCTATATACTGAAACGTTACAGATTGTCACTGCCGTCGCGATATCACTGGTGATAGGCGCAAAACGAGCGGTACTCCGGTCGGCGCAAAAAAGAACGATTGAAACGGGCTTTTCCGGGTTTCTGGCGTCGCAGCACCAATTTTTTGCAGTGCAACCTCTCTTGTTGCGATGCGGTAGCTCGACAGGCCAGGTGATTTTATTCGCGCTTCGAAAAAATTTGGCGCCGGATTTGCCTGAGGGGTTGCGCGTCCGAAGCAATTGCCGTATCCAAAATCTGTAACGTTTCAGATTCTGGGAGGAACGAAATGCGATACCAACTCATGACTGCTGCGCTGGCATTGACGACCGCGCTGCAATTCGCCGGCCCGGCGGCCGCGACGGATCTGGAAGTCACCCATTGGTGGACCTCCGGCGGCGAGGCGGCAGCGGTCGCCGAACTCGCCAAGGCTTTCGACGCAACCGGCAATCACTGGGTTGACGGCGCCATCGCCGGCTCCGGCGGCACAGCGCGGCCGATCATGATCAGCCGCATCACCGGCGGCGACCCGATGGGCGCGACCCAGTTCAATCACGGCCGGCAGGCGGAAGAATTGGTGCAGGCCGGGCTGATGCGCGACCTCACCGATCTCGCCACCAAGGAAAAGTGGACGGAAATCGTGCAGCCGAAGAGCCTGCTCGACGGCTGTACCCTCGATGGCAAAATCTATTGCGTGCCGGTCAATATCCACTCCTGGCAGTGGCTGTGGCTGTCGAACGCCGCCTTCGAAAAAGCCGGCGTGCCGGTGCCGAAGAACTGGAATGAATATGTCGCTGCGGCGCCCGCGCTTGAAAAAGCAGGCATCCAGCCGCTCGCGGTCGGCGGCCAGCCCTGGCAGGCCTCCGGCGCTTTCGACGTGCTGCTCGCGGCGGTCGGCGGCACCGATGCCTTCCTCAAGGTCTATAAGGACAAGGACGCGGAATTCGCCGCCGGGCCCGAAGTCGCCAAGGTCTTCAAGGCCGCGGACGACGCCCGCAAGATGGCGAAGAACACCAATGTGCAGGACTGGAACCAGGCCACCAACCTGGTCATCACCGGCAAGGCCGGCGGCCAGATCATGGGTGACTGGGCGCAGGGCGAGTTCCAGGTTGCCGGCCAGACCGCCGGCAAGGACTATACTTGCCTTCCGGGCCTCGGCCTCAACGAGATGATCGCCACCGGCGGCGACGCTTTTTACTTCCCGCTGCTGAAGGATCCCGAAAAATCGAAGGCGCAGGAAGTGCTGGCCCACACGCTGCTTGATCCCAAGACGCAGGTCGCCTTCAATCTCAAGAAGGGTTCGCTGCCGGTGCGCGGCGACGTCGACCTCAAGGCGGCGAACGACTGCATGAAGAAGGGCCTCGAAATCCTCGCCAAGGGCAATGTCATGCCTTGGACGGACCAGTTGCTTTCGCAGGATACGCAGAAGCAAAAGGAGGATCTGTTCTCCGAGTTCTTCGCCAAGCAGGACATGACCGTGGAAGATGCGCAGAAGCGCTTCGCCGCCATCGTCGGTTCGGCCGATTGAGCGATCGATCAAGCGCCTCACTCCCGCCCCTGCGAGCGCAGGGTCGGGAGCTCGGGTCAAGACCTCTTGACCCTCCCGCCCTTACCCGATCCAGCGCGGCTGTGCAGATGAGCAAGAGCGAACGCCCCAGCCAACTCTTTCGCAACCTCAATGCGAAAATCGCCTCGATCCCAATGATCTTCACCGCGCTGGTGATCTTTGTTGGCGGCACCGTCTGGACGGTGTTCTATTCCTTCACCAATTCCAAGTTGCTGCCGCGGCTGCACTTCGTCGGTCTCGACCAGTATTACCGGCTGTGGGCGACGCCGCGCTGGCTGATCTCGATCGAGAACCTGCTGATCTACGGCGTGCTGTCGCTGGTGTTCTCGCTGGTAATCGGTTTCCTGCTTGCTGCCCTGCTCGACCAGAAGATCCGGTTCGAGGACACATTCCGGACCATTTTCCTCTATCCCTTCGCCCTGTCCTTCATCGTCACCGGTCTCGTCTGGCAATGGCTGCTCAACCCCGAGTTCGGTGTCCAGGCAGTGGTGCGCAGCCTCGGCTGGACGAGCTTCAGCTTCAATCCGCTCTATGATTCCAGCATCGTCATCTACGGCATATTGATCGCCGCTCTCTGGCAAGGCACCGGGCTGATAATGTGCCTGATGCTGGCCGGCCTGCGCGGCATCGACGAGGATATCTGGAAGGCCGCGCGGGTCGACGGGATACCGACCTGGAAGACCTATCTGTTCATCATCATACCGATGATGCGGCCGGTCTTCATCACCACGCTGGTCATCGTCGCCTCCAACATTGTTCGCGTCTACGACCTTGTCGTCGCCCAGACCAGCGGCGGGCCCGGTATCGCCTCCGAAGTCCCGGCCAAATATGTCTATGATTACATGTTCTTCGCCCAGAACCTCGGCCAAGGGTTCGCCGCTTCGACGATGATGCTGCTGTCGGTGATCATCGTCATCGTGCCGTGGGCCTATCTCGAGTTCGGAGGCAAGAAGCGTGTCTGACCATGCCGTCTCATTGCCTGCCATTGGCGACGCCGGCGGGCTCGAAGCCTACGGGCCGAGCGGACCGAAGCCGCGCCACACGTTCTCGCGCCGCAACATCTTCCTCTACGGCACGCTGATCGTGGTGGCGCTCTACTATCTTTTGCCGCTCTACGTCATGGTGGTGACATCGCTTAAAGGCATGCCTGAGATACGCCTTGGCAACATCTTCTCGCCGCCGATGGAGATCACCTTCGAGCCCTGGGTCAAGGCCTGGTCGAGCGCCTGCACCGGGCTCAACTGCGACGGGCTGTCGCGTGGCTTCTGGAATTCGGTGCGCATCACCATCCCGTCGGTGATCCTGTCGATCGCGCTCGCCTCGGTGAACGGCTATGCGCTGGCCAACTGGCGCTTCAAAGGGGCCGACACTTTCTTCATCATCCTGATCGTTGGCGCCTTCATCCCGTATCAGGTGATGATCTATCCGATCGTCATTATCCTGCGCGAGGTCGGCCTCTACGGCAGCCTCAGCGGCCTGGTGATCGTCCATTCCATCTTCGGCATGCCGATCCTCACGCTTTTGTTCCGCAACTACTTTACCTCCATGCCGGAGGAGCTGTTCCGGGCAGCGCGTGTCGACGGCGCCGGCTTCTGGGGCATCTATTTCCGCATCATGCTGCCGATGTCGCTGCCGATCTTCGTCGTCGCCATCATCCTGCAGGTGACCGGCATCTGGAACGACTTCCTGTTCGGCGTCGTCTACACCCGCCCCGACACCTATCCGATGACGGTGCAGCTCAACAACATCGTCAACTCGGTGCAAGGCGTGAAGGAATACAACGTCAACATGGCAGCCACCATCCTGACCGGCCTGGTGCCGCTGATCGTCTATTTCCTGTCCGGAAAATTGTTTGTGCGCGGCATCGCCGCCGGCGCGGTGAAAGGATGATGGCGATGAACGCAAACGGCAGTGTTGAGGTAAACGGCAGCAGCGGGGCAAACGGCACCAGCGTCTCGATCCAGAACCTGTCGCTGAATTTCGGCGCGATATCGGTGCTGCAGACGCTCAACCTCGATGTCGCAGAAGGCGAGTTCATCGTGCTGCTCGGCCCGTCCGGCTGCGGCAAGTCGACCCTGCTCAACTGCATTGCCGGGCTGCTGGACGTTTCCGAAGGCCGCATCTTCATCAAGGGCAAGAACGTCACCTGGGAAGAGCCCAAGGATCGCGGCATCGGCATGGTGTTCCAGTCCTACGCGCTCTATCCGCAGATGACGGTGGAGAAGAACCTGTCGTTTGGGCTGCGCGTTGCCGGCCTCGCCAAGGACGAGATCGCCAAGCGCATCGCCCGGGCCGCCGAGATCCTGCAGATCGAGCCGCTTTTGCATCGCAAGCCGGCGGCTCTGTCCGGTGGCCAGCGCCAGCGCGTGGCGATCGGGCGCGCACTTGTGCGTGACGTCGATGTCTTTCTGTTCGACGAGCCGCTCTCCAACCTCGACGCCAAGCTGCGCGCGGAATTGCGCGTCGAGATAAAGCTGCTGCATCGCAAGCTCGAGAACACCATGATCTACGTCACCCACGACCAGATCGAGGCGATGACGCTGGCCGACCGCATCGCGGTGATGAAGGGCGGCGTCATCCAGCAGCTCGATGCACCGCAGACCATCTATAACCGGCCGGTCAACCGGTTTGTCGCCGGCTTCCTCGGCTCGCCGGCGATGAACTTCCTCGACGGCAGGCTGGAGCAGGCGGACGGCGACTGGCACTTCGTCGCCGAGGATGTACGGATTCCGCTTGCCACCTATGCTTTCGAGAAGGACCCGGTGCCGGGGCCGGCCGTGTTCGGCATCCGCCCCGAGCACGTCGCGTTCAACAGCGGCACGGGATGGCCATTCGCAGCCACGGCAAGTGTCGAGGTCGTCGAGCCCATGGGTTCCGACACGCTGGTCTGGCTGAAGCTCGGCGGCCAGAATTTCACGGTACGGGTGACAGCCGAGCGCACGCCAAACAACGCCGAGGCGGTCGGCATCGGTTTTGATCCGATGCGCGCCTCGCTGTTCGACGCCGCCACAGGTAACCGCCTCTAGAGCAGATCTAGCCACCCAAGACTCTTCCATTCCCCCCAAGACTCATCCCCCCAAGACTAACCATCCACAAGAAAACGGACAGAGACGATGAACTGGTCATTCCAACTTTACAGTGCCCGCAATTTCCAGCCCTGGGAGGGCGTGCTCAAGATGCTGGGCGAGCTTGGTTACAGCCAAGTCGAAGGGTTCGGTGGTGTCTATGACGATCCCAAGGCATTCCGTGCGGAACTCGACAAGAACGGGCTTGCCATGCCGACCGGGCATTTCTCGATCGACGCGCTCGAGAAGGATTTCGATGGTGTGCGCAGGACGGCCGACGCGCTCGGCATCACGCTGCTCATCTGCCCGTTCCTGAACGCCGAGTTCAGGCCGGCCGACACAGCCGGCTGGCGCGGCTTCGGCGAACGCCTGGCCAAGGTCGGCGAGACGGCCAGGAAAGCCGGCTATGGCTTTGCCTGGCACAACCATGATTTCGAGTTCAAGGCGCTTGCCGACGGCTCGGTGCCGCAGGACCATATTCTGTCCTCGGCGCCTGACATCGGCTGTGAGATGGACGTCGCCTGGGTGGTGCGCGGCGGCGTCGATCCGCTGCCCTGGATCGAGAAGCACGGCAAGCGCATCGTCGCCGTCCACGTCAAGGACATGGCCAAGGCGGGCGAGGGACTCGACGAGGACGGCTGGTCGGATGTCGGCCACGGCACCATCGACTGGCCCGGCCTGATCAAGGCGCTGCGCGCCAAAAGCGCCGCAAAATACTACGTCATGGAACAGGACAATCCCAACGATATCGCGCGCTTCGCCCGCCGCTCGATCGCAGCCGCCAAGACCTATTAGGAGCACACCAGCATGGCAACAAAACTTGGCATCGGCGTCATCGGCTGCGGCAACATCTCGAAGGCGTATTTCTCGCTGGCGCCGCTGTTCCGTGGCATCGAGATGCGCGCCTGCGCCGACATCAACATGGAAGCGGCGAAAGCGCGGGCAAAAGAGTTCAAGCTGCGCGCCGAGACCGTCGAGGGGCTACTCAAGGCCGACGATATCGACATCATCGTCAACCTGACCATTCCGGCGGTGCATTACGAGGTGTCGAAGCAGATTCTCGACGCCGGCAAGCATGTTTATTCGGAGAAGCCCTTCGTGCTCTCGGTCAAGGAAGGGCTCGACCTGAAGAAACGGGCCGAAAGCAAGGGGCTGCGCATCGGTTCGGCGCCCGACACCTTCCTCGGCGGCGCGCACCAGCTTGTCCGCGACCTGATCGACACCGGCAGGCTCGGCAGGATCACCAGCGGCACCTGTCATGTGATGAGCCATGGGATGGAACATTGGCACCCCAATCCGGACTTCTTCTTCCAGCCGGGCGCCGGGCCGGTGCTCGATATCGGACCGTATTACATCACCAACCTGATCCAGCTGATCGGGCCGGTGAAGCAGGTCGCGGCTTTTGCTTCGATCCCGATGACGGAACGCATCATCAGCTCGAAGCCGCGCGCCGGCGAAAAGATCCCGGTCTCCACGCCGACGACGATCCATGGCGTGCTGGAATTCGAGAACGGCGCCGTGGTGACGCTCAACACCAGCTGGGATGTCTGGAGCCATGGCCACGCGCCGATGGAGCTCTATGGCGAGGCAGGCACGGTGTTCGTGCCGGATCCGAATTTCTTCGGCGGCGAGGTGCGCTACACCGAGGCCGCCAAGCCGGTGAAGAAGCTGCCGAAATGGCGGCATCCGTTCGGCGTGCCCAACGAGATGCATTCGCATGGCATGATGGCCAACTACCGCACCGCCGGCCTTGCCGACATGGCGATCGCGATTACCGAAGGCCGGCCGCACCGCTGCTCGATGGAACTGGCGCTGCATGCCGTCGATGTCATGACCGGCCTGTTGCGTTCTGGCGAGACCGGAAAGTTCGTCGCCATGCAGACCAGCTGCGAGCGGCCCGCGGCACTCGGCGTCAAGGCAGCGAAGGAGCTGCTGGCGAAGAAGAAAACGAAGTAGGCGGCGCACCTCCCAAGCACCGTAAAAGCCTCTCCCCGTTTGCGCGGGGAGAGGCTAAAGGTGCGGAAGGCTCGGCTGCCGTGCGTCGCGGCGACAGCCGTCGGGCTCGTTTCGATATGAGGATTTCCCATGCCCTATGTTCCCGCCGAGAACCGCTACGAAAAGATGGTCTACAATCGCTGCGGGCGGTCCGGCCTGAAGCTGCCGGCGATCTCGCTCGGGCTGTGGCACAATTTCGGCGATGACACGCCGCATAGAACCAAGCAGGCAATCACGCGCAAGGCCTTCGATCTCGGCATCACGCATTTCGATCTCGCCAACAATTACGGCCCGCCGCCCGGCTCGGCGGAGCGGGCCTTTGGCGAGATCCTGCGGACGGACTTTGCCGGTTATCGCGACGAGCTGATCATCTCGACCAAGGCCGGCTACGAAATGTGGGCAGGACCTTACGGCGAATGGGGCGGCCGCAAATATGTGCTGGCCAGCCTCGACCAGAGCCTGAAGCGGATGGGGCTCGATTATGTCGACATCTTCTATTCCCATCGCTTCGACCCCGACACCCCTCTGGAAGAGACGATGGGCGCGCTCGATCACGCGGTGCGCTCGGGCAAGGCGCTCTATGCCGGCATTTCCTCCTATAATTCACAGCGCACCCGCGAAGCCGCCGACATTTTGAAGCAGCTCGGCACGCCTTGCGTGATCCATCAGCCGAGCTATTCGATGCTTAACCGCTGGGTCGAGGACGACGGCCTGCTCGATACACTCGAGGGGCTTGGCGTCGGTTCCATCGTGTTCTCGCCGCTGGCACAAGGCATGCTGACCGACAAATATCTCGGCGGCATCCCCGATGGCAGCCGCGCCAGCCAGGGCAAGTCGCTGCGCCCGGCATTCATCAACGACAAATCGATCGCAAATATCGAGGCGCTGAACGTCATCGCCCGTCGCCGCGGCCAGACGCTGGCGCAGATGGCGCTGGCCTGGGTGTTGCGCCGGGGCAGGGTGACGTCGGCGCTGATCGGCGCCAGCCGGCCGGAACAGGTCGTGGATTGCGTCGGCGCGCTCGAGACGCTCGACTTCAGCGATGCCGAGCTCGCCGAGATCGACACCTTTGCACGCGAGTCGGACATCAATCTCTGGGCGACGTCGGCCGAGCGCAAGGGGCCGCCAAGGAAGTAGGCGGAGACGGTCCGCGGTCCGTTTTCATCGAAAGACGCGGCAGCGCAAACTGATAGCTGTCTTCGACACGGTGGCCAGCGGCTAACTTTCGGCTGCCTTGAGGTTCCGCGCGGCTTCTTCGAGTGCGGCTCTGTCGTTGCCGAGCCTGTCGATCAACTCTTGCGCCTGATCACCGGTTATCCCGGTGCGCATCGCCAGTGCCTCGACCGTCAGAACGTCGGAACTGGCGATCGTTCCAGCCGGACCGTGCTCGGCCGCGTCATCATCAGCCTGGCCGGTCATCGTCTCATCGTAGCCAAGCTCTTGCTTCGCCTGCTGCCAATGACGCTCATGCGCGCCATCCGGGCGGCCCTCGCGCATCCAGATTTCATAGGCTCGTTGCCGAATCTTTTCATGCCGATCGTTGTCCATGACGGCTCCTCCCTTGTGGCGTTTTCACCAACGCGGGGAGCGCCGGAACGATCCGATGTTCAAGCCGATTTCGCACACATGCCGGACAAATCCCGGGTTCTCACAGAACAAACACCGGACAGAATCGTTTTGCCGAGGAACCTGTACAGTGGGCCGACCGTTGAGCCGAGCCTTCCGCAAAGGAGATTACCATGGCCGACGACCCGAACGAATCCGCAGCACCGAAGATGACTCAACGTGAAGCTCAGGAAGCCCTGGAGAAGCAGGTCGCGCAGCTGAGGCGTGAGATCAACAAGATCAATCGGACCTTGGCCGAACGCGCGGAAGAGACGATCGAAGAGGCCGGCGACTGGTATGACAGCGCTGCTGACCGCGCGTCCCGGACGGCGCAAGCCCTGCGCAACAGGGCGCAAACGGTTTCCGGGGTCGTCCAGGAGAATCCCGGCACAGTATCGTCCGCATTCATACTCGGAGCGGCAGTAGGGGCGCTACTGGGCCTCGCCTTGGCCGCCACAGACCAGCGCCGCGATCGCTGGTTCTAGTTCCGACCAAAAGTTTCCGGGCAGAAGCGGCGGGATTGCTCGCGCCGTTCGTTCGTTCAGCGGGTGACGCCGGTCAGGGGGTCGCCGGCTTCTGCGCCGTGCCGAGGGCTTTGGGTGCTGCGGGCACGGGCGCTGCCCTTTTCATCTTCTCCTCGATCCAGCCGGTGTAATTGGCCAGCCGCGTGTAGATGCCGTAGGCGTTCTTGTGGCCGCAGGCGGTGCCGCCGTCGGCCGGACCTTCGCCCCAGCTGACGACGCCGACCTGCACCGGACCATCGGCGCCGGTCATGAACAGCGGTCCGCCGCTGTCGCCATTGCAGGCGTCGCGCTCGCCGCTGGCCGTTCCGGCGCAGATCATGTTGCCGGTCAGCGGATCCGCCATGTCGGCAGCAATCGCGTTGGCGGCCGCCTCGATGCCCCTTTCCGAATAACGCATGCGGCGGGCGAGCTCGCCGAGCGCTGCTTTCAAATCATGCGCATAAATCGCCTTGATGCCGCTGTTGCAGGTTGCGTTCGGCTGGAGGTCCAGGTCGGCGACCATCAGCGCGGTGGGAAATGTTCCGTCCTGCATCTTGCCCCAGCCGGTGACTGTCGTCTTGCCGGCGTCGGGGTCGGCTCACTGGCAATTTTGATGGTCGGGGCATCGGCCGGCTCGGCCAGCCGGATCAGGCCGAGATCGTTGTCCAGCGTCTGCTCGCTGTAGCCCTCGTTGACGATGATCTCCACCGCCTTGTAGCGCTTGCCCTCGCTGAGATCGGTGGCGCCCGTGAGCACGGTGACCACATCAGGCGAAATCGGCTCGCCGTCGTCATTGAGGCAGTGCGCCGCGGTCAGCACCCATTGCGGCGCGATCAGGCTGCCGCCGCAGAACTGCGCATTCGCCTGCGAGGCCGGGCTTTTGTCCAGCTTGCCCGTGGTCAGCAATGCCACCTGGAACGGGTAGGCGCCCGTCTCGGCCTGCTTGCCGCCGTAGACGCGATCGGCGCCGTCGGGGTTCTCCGCCCTGGCCTTTGCCCTGGCCTCGGCCACGCGTTTCATCGGCGAGATCGCCGCCTCCGGCCGGGCGGCCGCGTCCGTGGCATGAACGAAATCAACGACCGGCAAGGCCGCCGCGATGCCGAGCAGCGCGGCGGCGGCAATCGGTCTGAACCTATGGATGATCTTCACCTCGAACCCCCTGAGACAATATTCCGACAGGTCAGCCACGGACGCATGATCCACTGAAATGGAACCGGCCGGTGAGATCATGCTCCAAGGCGGAGCGCGATCCGTCACAAAACCGAGCACCACTTTTGCTAATCGTGCTGTCGAACCAAGCCCGCCCAAATCCTATAGCCCCCCACGGGCTATGTGAAAGCAATTTGTCATTGCCAATGTTGGATTAATTTAGGCAGTATACCGTTGCGGGCATTTTTGGCGGGGACCTAAACTGGCTGCACTGAATAATGGCCCGGTAAAGGCGCCGGCAACCAATTTCATTTTTCGTCACCACCACGATCTCGACAATATTTCTCTATCTTGATCCAGTCCTTGCTGACTTTTGGGAGAGTCTCACCATGACAAAACTGACACATAGCATTATTGCGTCCGCGTTGCTTTCCACCGCAATGTGGGCGGTTCCTGCCTTGGCTGCCGATCCAGGCTCCGCCAATGCTGGCAACGGCGAAAGCATGCGGGACGTGACATCGGGCGATTACAAGCCCGGCCGGGCGAAACCGATCGCCCCGCCGAAACTGACCGACGACGAGGCCAACCGCGCCGCGCCGCTCGCCGACGAAGCAACGGCAGTCAAATCTTATGGCATCGTCGGCCGCTCCGCCGATGGCAAGGACATCAAGATCGACCCGAACGAGACGCTGAAGGACCTTGTCATCAAGGAAATGAACGCGCCCGCCGACGGGCAGAAGTCCGATAATTCCGGACTAAGCGGAGGCGAAGAGGCCGGCCGCCAGGTGTTCGGGACGGACGACCGCGAGCAGATCAAGAATACCAAAACCTACCCGTTCACCGCGATCGGCTATCTCGAAGGCAAATCGAAGAGCGGCAGCTATGGCAGCTGCTCGGCGACACTGATCGGCCCGCGCACGGTGCTCACCGCGGCGCACTGCCTCTACAGCCACGAGGACAAGGCCTGGCTCGACGATATCCTGTTCGTGCCGGCTCTCAATGGCAAGACCGCCGACGACGCTCCGTTCGGCGCCTTCACCTATGAAAGCGCCTATATCGTCCAGGGCTTCATCGACAATTACCAAGGCTTTTACGGCTCTGTCGTGCCGTGGGATCTCGGCATCGTCACTCTCAAGCAGGATGTCGGCACCAATCTCGGCTGGCTGGGCTATGCCAACTATGTGGATCTCGGCGATTTCACCGCCAACATCATCGGCTATCCCGGCGACAAGCCGATGGGCACGATGTGGAAGGCGACCTGCGAAGTGCACGCCGAAAACATCGCCACCGAGTATTTCCAGTACGACTGCGACACGTATCCAGGTTCGAGCGGCAGCTCGGTCTATGCCTATGACAATGGCTCCAAGCAGCGCGTCATCACCGGCGTGAACGTGGCCGAGAGCCCGGATGCCAATACCGCCGTGCGCCTGAACGCCATCAACGTCCAGTGGATCAACAGCCTGTACAAATAGGCCTGCAGAGTGCGCGCCGCGATCATCGGGGCGGGTTATCTATTTTAGCGGCATTTCTGCGACGCCAAATATGATCACACTTGGCTGCAAAATGCTCCAATCAAAGCCGGCGGCGGAGCATTTCCGTTGCCGGCTTTCGCATTTTCGGGGATTATCTGGATTGGGCCGGGGGTGGCGCCTGGCGGACATAGTTCTCGATTGGCAGGGCGAAGGTCGGCGAACCGGCCTTGCGCTCCTTGTCGATATAGCCGGCAAAATAGCTCCAGAACGAGGCGGCATAGTCGCGGAAATACGAGTCGGCGACCTGACGCGAGCAAAGCCTGCCTTCGACGCAGAAGGAAAGACGGTTGAGGAAATAGACGATGCGGTCGAAATTGTCGCTGAACTCGGCAAGCGGCATGTCGCCGCCGGTTGCGCTCATCGCCTCGATGCCGATGCGTTGCCGATAGACCTGTTCCTCGGTCGGCGTGGGATTGGCGCTGAGCAGATTGCCGTATTTGGCATTGAGCGTCGCCAGGCGTTGCTTGAGGGCCCGTTGCGCCTGCTGGTAATCCTTGCTTTCCCAGAGCTCGACCAGCGACATCGTCTGTTCGACACGCTTCTGCTCCTGGTTTGCCAGGAACTGGTAGACCGAAAAGATCAAGGTGAAGATGATCGCCAGCCGTACCAGCAATCCGGACCAGGCATAGACAAGCATGCGCCAGTCGCGATCGGTGAACGGGTTCGCCTCCTTCTTGACCTCGTGATTGCTCACCCAAGGCAGGCCTTCGACGGTTTCCGGCAGTGACGCCGGCTTCTTTTGCGGTACCGGCGCCGCCCCTGCCTGCTGCGTTGCGTCGCTCCCTGCTTTCGTCATCCGCAGCTGTCCAGTTCGATGATAGCTGACGGATCGAGCACGATGCCCGGCGTCTCCAGCTTCTTCTTCAGGCAATCCAGCTGCGCCCGCGAAACGATGAACTGCACGTCAGGCTCCACCTGCGGCTTGCCAGGCGACGGCAACGGCTCGACCACGCCGCGTGAGGTGCAGCTGCTGAGATCGACGACGACGGCGGTGTTGCCGGTTTTGGCGATCTGGTCGTACTGATCGAGAAAGCAACTCGCCAGTTCGGAGTTGATGACGACCTCCTTGGCGCAAAGGCCGCAGATCTCGTCCGCCGAGGCATTGGCGGCCAGCAACAGCCCGGCGACAAGGCCGGCGGTTGTTGCGCGCCACGAAAATACCATCCTGTTCACGAACGCCCTCATCCGTTCCGTTCGGCCGCCGACAGCGGCGGTCGAAGAATGTTCATTATCAGCCGATCAGGCAAGAGGCCTGGCCGGGCGCTTGATCCCGCCTCAGGCGCGCGGCACCGTCTCCATCGGGAAGATCATCACGGCGCCCTTCGATGCCTTGTCGTCGGTGAGCCGCATGGCCGACCGCGTCGCCGGCGCCATGCCGATATCGGCCAGCATATCGGAGAAACTTGGCTGTCCCAGTCCGCGCGTTACCGAGACAACCCCCGCTTGCGCCAGGAAGCTCAGGTCCTGCTTCTCGCTCTGCGGCGGCGCCTCGGTCAAGACGGCGATCATCTGCTCCATGCCGAAGCTGGTGTCGGTGAATTTGAACAGGCCTTCCTCGAGCACGGCGCCCTCGGTCAGGCGCTCGGCAAGAAAATGCTGGATGGAATAGTCGGAGCCGACATAGAGCACGTTGATGTCAACCAGGTTGGTCGAGCCGTTCCAGACCAGCACATGCACCTGATCGTCGGGCGAAACACGCGGCACCGTCGACGGCTCGATAGGCTGCAGCGCGTCACTGTCCAGACGCTTGATCCGGAACTCGACGTCGACCTCTTCCGGCCGATAATCCGAAGCGGCGGCCAGCCTCGACAGGCCGATGGCGCGGAAGATTTTCGTCAGGTTCCTGGCCGCGGCGTCGATCAGCTTTTCGCGGCCGTCCGGATGAATGACGATCAGCGGCGGCTTGCTGCCATCCTTGAGCGTCATGTCGCCCGAAGCTGGCAGGAACCACAGCGCCGGCGCGTCGGTGGCGTCTTCTGCGGCGCCGGCAATGGCATTCTCGCGCAGCACGGCGAGACGCAGATCTGCGCTCTTGCCCGGCTCGACCAGCGCGATGTGGAACCCTGAGTTCTCCCTGGCCGCCAGATCGTCGAGAACCGAGTTCGCCAGCGCAGCCTCTTTCTCGAGGCCTTTGGCCGCTGCCGGCCGCGCGACCACGAGCTTGTAGTCGACGGCGAGCTCGGCGAGCCGGGCATAGGCATTGGCGGGGATGTCAGCCAGCTTGAGCGCCGGCTTGCCGCCGAACTCGACCGGCTGGACCCGGCTCTCCAGGTTCTTTGCCGATCGCACCTGGAGATAACCAAGCGCCTCGGACAGCGGCGACAGCGCCGACGGCAAGATTGCCAGCTTGCTGCCGGGGGTGAGGCGATGCAGCAGTCCGGCGCCGATGGTGGCTTTGTCGTCCTTGACGACGATCGGCCATTGCATGACCGCATCGGTCTTGTCGGTGCCGAAGACGCGTGCGTCGAGTTCTCCCTCGAACAGCGGCGTTGGCCGGGTGCGGCCGTCCGCCGAATATTGCTGCAGCACCGACTGACCGAGCTGGCGGTAGGTGATGTTGGGGTTCTCGGCCAGTTTCGACAGGATGGTGAAGGTGAACAGCCCGAAACGCGGCGCATCGGCCGTGCCCCTGGGCAGCGGCATCTCAGGCGTCGTCTCCACCGTCTGCGCCGCGTAGAAGGCGACCAATTTACCCTTGGTGGTCGGCTCGGCGCCGGTCGGCGCCAGCTTGAAGGCCGGCTTGCGCTGCCCGTCCTCGCCAAAGCCGCGCGGCGCGGCCGACGCAATCCCGTCATAGGCTTTCACCGCAGCCGCCCTGGCAGCATCGTCGCCGCCGACCAGATCGGCGAACTCGACCTTGCGTTCCAGTTCGTCGTCGACCTCGGCGGCGCGCGTCGCCGTGCCGGAATGGCAGCAGTCGAACACGGCCCAGATAAAGGCGCCCTTGTCGCGAATGGCGTCGAGTGCGGTGCCGATCTCGTTGTCGACCAGCGCATTGGGCACGCCCTGTTCGTGGTTGACCCATTTGTCGATGTCGGACGGCAAGAAAATTTCGTCGAGGCCGTCGGTCTCGTCGCCCTTGGTCGCCGCGGGCTGTTGCGCGCCGTGACCGGACAAATGCAGATAGACGAAATCATCACGCTGGACCTTGGCGGCAAGGTCGGCGAGTGCTGCCTTGATCGCCGCATGTGTCGGCGGTCCGTTGGCGCCTTCGACATCCTTGGCGAGCAGCGTGACGTTTTCGGCCAGGAATTTTACCGGCGCGGGCGTGTTCCCCAGGAGGTAATCGCGCACCAGGCCGGCATCGTTTTTCGGTCCGATCAGCCAGTTTTTCTTCGGCAGGTTCGGGTAATCGGTGCAGGCAACAAGCAGCGCATGGTAGGTGCGCGCCGCTGCGAATGCCCGAAACGGCACCAGGCCGGCAGCGGCCAGCGCAGACGTGCCGGCAAGCAGCGTCCGCCGCGTCACTTTGATCATGGTTGCTTCCCCAAGCCCGATCGAATTTCCAAGCACGGCCAGCCTGGCTGACGATTTTGTCAGTATTTTGAATATGGCGCCGCCGGCCAGCCGACCACCGGCTGCGAATAGAAACAGTAGCAAAAATAGCAGTTCGTCGCTATCTCAGTGCAAGAGGTCGAATTGCATGCGAACTGGCAGTGATCGGCACGGAGCGGCTTGGAACGGGATCATGGCGGCAAGGGATGTACTGACGAAGAACCAGCTTTGCGTTCTCGAGAAACTCGAGGCCGCCAGCGGGCCGCTCAGCGCCTATACGTTGCTCGACCAATTGCGCGAGCGCGGTTTTCGCGCACCGCTGCAGGTCTATCGGGCGCTCGACACGCTGGTGAAGTCCGGCTTCGTGCACAGGCTCGAAAGCCTCAATTCCTTCGTCGCCTGTGCCGAGCCGCACGACCACAGCCATTCGATGACGGCGTTTGCCATCTGCGACAGCTGCGGCCAGGTGACCGAGTTCTCCGACCACGATGTCGGCCACCGGCTCGACGAATGGGTGCGCTCGACCGGCTTCGCCGCCAAGAAGGCGGTGATCGAGTTTCGTGGGACTTGTGCGAAGTGTTTGGCTGAAGCGGCTTGAGGGCTTACTAAGCCGCGAGATGCTGGCGGGACAGCGCCCCCCTCTGTCCTGCCGGACATCTCCCCCGCAAGGGGGGAGATTGGCAGCTTCAATTTCACCGCCCATTTTTGCAACGCCGACGGTTGGCGAAAGCCGGGGCGACATCCGATCTCCCCCTTGCGGGGGAGATGTCCGGCAGGACAGAGGGGGGTGGGAAGGATCGCGACTTAGCCGGCTGCAGACGGGACGTTAATGCGCCTCTTCCCAGTTGTTGGCGGCGCGGGCGTCGACGTGCAGCGGCACCGACATCGATACCGCCGGCATGGCGGCGTTCTCCATGACGTGGCAGACGACGGGAATCGTCGCCTCGACCTCGGCTTCGGCCGTCTCGAAGACCAGTTCGTCATGCACCTGCAGCAGCATGCGGGCGGAAAGCTTCGCCTTCTCCAGCGCCTCGTCCATGCGGATCATGGCGCGACGGATGATGTCGGCGGCGGTGCCCTGCAGGCGTGCGTTGATCGAGGCGCGCTCGTTGAACGCCCGGATCGAGGGGTTTGACGATCTGATCTCCGGGTAGTGGATGCGGCGGCCGAAGATGGTCTCGACGAAGCCGTGCTCGCGCGCATAGGCCTTGGTGGCGTCGATATAGTCGCGGATGCCGGGGAAGCGCTCGAAATATTTCTTGATGTAGTCACCGGCTTCTTCGCGTGCGATCGACAGCTGGTTGGCGAGGCCAAAGGCCGAAATGCCGTAGATGATGCCGAAATTGATCGCCTTGGCACGGCGGCGCACTTCCGAAGGCATGCCCTCGACCGGCACGTTGAACATTTCCGAGGCGGTGATGGCGTGGATGTCGGCGCCGTCGGCGAAGGCCTGCTTTAGCTGCGGGATTTCGGCGACATGGGCGAGCACGCGCAATTCGATCTGGCTGTAGTCGGCGGAAACCAGCTTGTTGCCCTTGTCGGCGATGAAGGCCGTCCTGATCTTTCGCCCCTCGACGGTGCGCACCGGGATGTTCTGCAGATTGGGATCCGAGGACGACAGCCGGCCGGTCGTCGTCGCGGCAAGCGCGTAGGAGGTGTGGACGCGCTTGGTGTCGGGATGGATGAAGCCGGGCAGGGCATCGGTATAGGTCGATTTCAGCTTGGTCAGCTGGCGCCAATCGACGATCTTGCGCGGCAATTCGTGGCCTTCGGCGGCGAGGTCTTCGAGAAGCTGCGCCGAGGTCGACCATTGGCCGGTCTTGGTTTTCGAACCGCCGGGCAGGCCCATCCTGCCGAACAGGATGTCGCCGAGCTGTTTTGGCGAGCCGATGTTGATGCGCTCGCCGACCAGCTGGTAGATCTCGTCCTCGAGCCGCGCCGCACCTTGTGCCAGTTCGCCGGAGAGCCGCGACAGGATCTGCCGGTCGACGGAGATGCCGCGTTGTTCCATCCGTGACAGGACTGGCACCAGCGGCCGTTCCAGCCGTTCATAGACCGAGACCAGGCCCTTGGCGGCAAGGCGTGGCTTCAGCACCTGCCAGAGCCTGAGCGCGACGTCGGCGTGCTCGGCGCCGTAAGCCGTCGCCTTGCCGAGGTCGGCCTGATCGAGGCCGACGAAGTTTCTTCCCGAACCGGCCAGTTCCTTCAGCGGAATGGTCGCGTGGCCGAGCCATTTATCGGCCAGCGCCTCCAGGCCATGGCCACCATGGGTGCCGGCCTCGAGCACGTAGGAGATCAGCATGGTGTCGTCATAGGGGCCGATCTCGATGCCATGACGGCTCATGACGACGAGGCGGTATTTCATGTCGTGCACGATCTTGAGGACAGATTTGTCCTCGAGCAGCGGCTTGAGCAACGCTAGTGCGTCGCGGATCGAGATCTGGTTGTCGACCGCGCCGCCGCCGAGCAGGTCGCCATTGCCGTTTTTATGGGCAAGCGGCACGTAGGCGGCATGGCCAGGCGCGACGGCCATGGCAAGGCCGATCAGTTCGGCCCGCATCGGATCGGGCGAGGAGGCCTTAACGTCGAAGGCGACGATGCCTCTCTCCATCGCCTCGGCGATCCAGGCCTTCAGCGTCGCGGCGTCGCGGATGCAGGCGTAGGCGCTGGTGTCGATCTTGCGGGCGGTGGCAGCCTCCAGGCGAAGCGCCGAAAGCAGGGATGGGGTGTCGCCTTGCCTGGCTGCGGCCGGGGCTTCGAGTGCCGCTTCGTCCGACGGCGGTGCGCTCTCGGCGGCCGCGGGCAGCCCAAAACCCATATCGGGGCCATGCGCGGTATCGGCACGCTCTATTGTGACGGGAGTGGCCGCAACGTCGCCCGCGTCGGTTCCCGTCGCTTCGGCCACGCGGCGGGTCAGCGTCGAGAATTCCATGGTCTTGAGAAAGCCGATCAGCCTGGGGCCGTCCGGCGCGTGCAACACGAACTCGTCGAGCCCCTCGGTCACCGGCACGTCGTTCTTCAGCGTCACCAGGTCACGCGAGATGCGCGCCTTGTCGGCATTGGCGATGATCGATTCGCGCCGCTTGTCCTGCTTGATCTCGCCGGCGCGGGCGAGCAGCGTATCGAGGTCGCCGAACTGTTCGAGCAATTGCGCCGCCGTCTTCGGCCCGATGCCGGGCACGCCCGGCACATTGTCGACCGAATCGCCGGTCAGCGCCTGCAGGTCGATCATCTTCTGCGGCGGCACGCCCCATTTCTCGATCACCTCGGGAACGCCGATCTGGCGGTCCTTCATCGGGTCGTACATGGCAACCGTTGGGCCGACCAGTTGCATCAGATCCTTGTCGGAAGAGATGATGGTGGTGTCGGCGCCGGCTTCGCAGGCAAGCCGGCAATAGGTGGCGATCAGGTCATCGGCCTCGTAGCCTTCCGTCTCAAGGCATGGCAGGTTGAAGGCCCTGGTCGCCTGGCGGATCAGGCCGAATTGCGGGATCAAATCTTCCGGCGGCGCCGAGCGGTTGGCCTTGTATTCGGGGTAGAGGTCGTTGCGGAAGGTCTTCGACGAATAATCGAAAATCACGGCGAAATGCGTCGGCACGATGCCGACATCGGTGTTGCGGGCGTCCTGGGTCAGCTTCCAGACCATGTTGCAGAAGCCGAGCACGGCACTGGTCGGCAGCCCGTCGGACTTGCGGGACAGTGGCGGGAGCGCGTGATAGGCACGGAAGATGTAGCCGGAGCCGTCGACAAGGAAGAGATGATCGCCTTTTTTCATGGCACGAGGGATAGCGCGGCGCAGCGCCGCGGTCCATGCCAAAGGCGGCTTGCGCCAAGGGTTCCGGCAACACCCTGACAAATGGCGTGTGAGCTTGGCCGGCCTGGCGGCTTGGCCGGAGCTTTGTTCGCTCACGCCTATGTTACAAAAGTGTAATTTTTGTGCCCTTGAATCGCCACGTTCGCAGACACAGATAAACGCCATCGGCAGTTTTCGCCGAAGTCCGGAGCAAGGCCCGTCCCCCGCCTATCCCGGACACTTGCGGCAGCCTATCCCCCCTCTCCGGGCTGCCGCATCGTTTCGAGTAAGGCCGCCGTGGTTCCCCCTCCACCACGGCGGCATTTTTTTGCCTTTCGACCCGATCCTGCCCGTGGCCCAACGTTCGCGGGCTTTCCGTTTGGCCGCATGGGCTCTAGATTCGCCGCCAGAATCGAAAGGCCCGCCTATGTCCGCAGTTTCCCCTGTCCTCGACCGCCTCGACAAGAACTTCGACCAGAGCCTGGAACGCCTGTTCGGCCTGCTCAGTATCAAGTCGATCTCCACCGATCCGGACTACGCGGCCTACTGCCGCAAGGCCGCCGAATGGCTGGTCGCCGAGCTCAAGTTGATCGGCTTCGACGCCAGCGTGCGCGACACGCCGGGGCATCCGATGGTGGTCGCGCATCACGACGGGCCGGCAGGCGCGCCGCATCTGTTGTTTTACGGCCATTACGACGTCCAGCCGGTCGATCCGGTCGAGCTGTGGGAAAGCGACCCGTTCGCACCGGCGGTCAAGGAGATCGAGCCCGGCCACAAGGTGATCACCGGCCGCGGCGCGGCCGACGACAAGGGTCAGCTGATGACCTTCGTCGAGGCCTGCCGCGCGTGGAAGCAGGTGCATGGCGGATTGCCGTGCCGAATCACGATCCTGTTCGAGGGCGAGGAGGAGTCCGGATCGCCGTCGCTGAAACCGTTTCTCGAGGCGAATGCGGACGAGCTCAAGGCCGATTTCGCGCTGGTCTGCGACACCGGCATGTGGGACCGCGATACGCCGTCGATCTGCGTCTCGCTGCGCGGGCTGGTCGGCGAGGAGATCACGGTGACGGCCGCCGACCGCGACCTGCATTCCGGGCTGTATGGCGGTGCGGCCGCCAATCCGATCCGCATCCTGGCAAAAATCCTGGCCGACATCCACGATGAGGATGGTCACGTCACCATTCCGGGTTTCTATGACGGCGTCGAGGAAACGCCCTCGCAGATATTGCAGTCGTGGCTGTCGCTGGGCGAGACCGCCGAGACCTTCCTCGGCCCGATCGGCCTGTCGATTCCGTCCGGCGAAAAGGGCCGCTCGGTGCTCGAACTGACCTGGGCGCGCCCGACGGCCGAGTTCAACGGCATCATCGGCGGCTATACCGGCAAGGGCTTCAAGACGGTGATCGCCGCGCAAGCCTCGGCAAAAGTCTCCTTCCGCCTCGTCCACAAACAGGATCCGGCAAAAATCCGCGCCGCCTTCCAGGCATTCGTCAGGCAGCGCGTTCCGGCCGACTGCTCGGTTGAATTCCATCCGCACGGCGCCTCGCCGGCGATCCAGCTTTCCTACGACTCGCCCTTTCTCGCCAAGGCCAAGCAGGCGCTGTCCGACGAGTGGCCGAAGCCGGCGGTGGTGACCGGCAGCGGCGGCTCGATCCCGGTGGTCGGCGATTTCCAGACCTATCTCGGCATGGAATCGCTGCTGGTCGGTTTCGGTCTTGACGACGACCGCATCCACTCGCCGAACGAGAAGTACGAGATGAGCTCTTTCCACAAGGGCCAGCGCTCCTGGGCGCGCATTCTCGAGGCGCTGACACGCTGAAATTGCGTCACAATCAACTTTGTGTTGATTTTTCACCGGATCACGGCAAGGACGGGCACGGCCCGTCGCGTATCGCTGCACGGGGCCGCGACCGGAGAAGACGATGAGCGACATACGTTTCCACAAAAACGATTTGCCCGGCCTGCTGCATTACGATGTCGGGGCGGTCGCTATCGACACCGAGACGCTCGGGCTGAACCCGCATCGCGACCGGCTCTGCGTCGTGCAGATCTCACCGGGCGACGGCTCGGCCGACGTCATCCAGATCGCGCCCGGCCAGAGGAAGGCGCCGAACCTCGTCAGCCTGCTGAAGAATCGCAGCATCACCAAGCTCTTCCACTACGGCCGCTTCGATCTCGCCGTACTCTACAACGCCTTTGGCGTCATGCCGGAGCCGGTGTTCTGCACCAAGATCGCGTCGCGGCTGACGCGCACCTACACCGACCGGCACGGGCTGAAGGACATCTGCTTCGAGCTTCTCGGGGTCGGCCTGTCGAAGGCGCAGCAATCCTCGGACTGGGCGGCCGAGACGCTGTCGCCCGAGCAGCTCGAATATGCCGCCTCCGACGTGCTCTACCTGCACCGGCTGCGCGACGTGCTGAGCGCGCGGCTGGCGCGCGACAACCGGACCAGGGAGGCCGATGCCTGCTTCCGCTTCCTGCCGACGCGTGCGAAACTCGACCTGATGGGCTGGGATGAGGAGGATATCTTCGCCCACAGCTAATGGCCTTCATGATAATTCTACTCCGGCGGCCATCTGGCGCAGTTTTCTCCGCTTCCGGTGCTCACGGACCCAAATGTCCGCTGCGCTCCGGTTCTCGAAAACCACGCCATATGTCTCGCCGGAGCGAATTCTCATAAAGGCCATCGGCCAGGAACCGAGGGCGCTTGTCCCGGCGCTCCGTTCGCTTCACCGGGAGGAATGGAAATGGCTGCGCGAAAACCGATCGAAACGGCACCCAAGGACGGTTCCAAGGTCACCGTCTACTGGCAGGATAGGGACGGCGTGATGAACGAAAGCATCGCGCAATACCGTTCGCTCGACCGGCTGAAGGCGGCCGGCGGCGACTGGGACGAAAGCGACGCCGGCTGGTGGGCCTATACGGACGGCCATACGCAAAAGAAGATCGAACCGATCAGCTGGCGGCCCGCCTCCGACGACCCGGACGCGGACGACTGAGGGTGGTCGCAACCGTCGAACTGAAGTGATTATTCTGAGGCGAAGCGTATTTTGTTCTTGCTTTGTGCCGGCAGCTATGCTATTAATCCCGCTATGGTGCTTATTGGCGCCAACGACCCGCCTGCCGAGGCGGGTTTTTTCGTTTCGGCTTTGGCACTGTCGCGAGCCGGGCGTGCTTCGCAAGTGATTGAATACAGTTTACTTCGATTTTTCCCGACTTAACCCGCCCTTAAATCGCCGCATCTAGTCTTCAACCCGAACGCCATAGGCATGGGGAAGACAGCACAGCGCATGGCGAACCGGAAAGACAGTCGCATCGAACCCAGCTTCGAGACATCGCCGGGGGCGAGATCCTCGGCCGGTTTTTCGGTGAGCGAGGAGGACCGCGTCGTGCCGAACAACCGCAAAGCCGCCGCAAAGCGCAAATCGACCAAGGCCAAGCCGTCACGCGGCGGGCGCGGCAAAGGCCGGCGCGGCGCGTTCGGCGTGCTTGGCCGGCTGTTCTACTGGTGCTTCGTGCTGGCCATCTGGGGCGGTATCGCCACTGCCGGCATCGTCGTCTATTACGGCGCGAAAATGCCGGCGGCCACCACCTGGGCCATTCCCGACCGCGCCCCCAACATCAAGATCGTCTCGGTCGACGGCCAGCTGCTTGGCAATCGCGGCATGAGCGGCGGCGAGGCCGTCGGCCTGCACGAAATGTCGCCCTATATTCCCGAGGCCGTCATCGCCATCGAAGACCGCCGCTTCTATTCGCATTTCGGCATCGACCCGATCGGCCTTTCCCGGGCAATGATGACCAATGTGCTCGGCGGGCATTTTTCGCAGGGCGGCTCGACGCTGACCCAGCAGCTGGCCAAGAACCTGTTCCTGACGCCGGACCGCACGCTGGAGCGCAAGGTGCAGGAAGTGCTTTTGGCGCTGTGGCTCGAGCACAAGCATACGAAGGACCAGATCCTCGAAATGTACCTCAACCGGGTCTATTTCGGCTCGGGCGCCTATGGCGTCGAAGCGGCCTCGCGCCGCTATTTCGGCAAGAGCGCGCGCGACGTCACGCTGTCGGAGGCGGCACTTCTCGCCGGTCTGCTCAAGGCGCCGTCACGGCTGTCGCCGGCACGCGACCCAAAGGCGGCCGAGCAGCGCTCGCAGCTGGTGCTCGCCGCGATGCGCGACGAGGGCAAGATAAGCGCCAAGGAGATGACCACGGCGATGAGCGCGCCGGCGACGCGCGCGCCGTCCTACTGGACCGGCTCGGAAAACTATGTCGCCGATACGATCATGGAAGAACTGCCCGACCTGATCGGTGACGTGCGCCGCGACATCGTCGTCGACACGACCGTCGATCTGACGCTGCAGAAGCTCGCCGAGCAATCGATCCGCCGGCTGATCGACCAGAGCGGCAAGAAGCTCAATGTCAGCCAGGGCGCGCTGGTGTCGATCGACAATTCCGGCGCGGTGCGCGCCATGGTCGGCGGCTATGATTATTCGACCAGCCAGTTCGACCGCGCCTCGGAAGCGCGCCGCCAGCCGGGCTCGGCGTTCAAGCCGTTCGTCTATATGGCGGCGCTGGAATCCGGCCGTACGCCGGACAGCGTGCGCAATGACGCGCCGATCAAGATCGGCAACTGGACGCCCGACAATTACGGCGGCAAATATTTCGGCAAGGTGACGCTGGCGACGGCGCTGGCAAAATCGCTGAACTCGGTGGCCGCGCAGCTGACCATGGAAGTCGGACCGAATGCGGTGGTCGAGGCGGCGCACCGCATGGGCATCCAGTCCGAGCTGACGGCCAACACTTCGATCGCGCTGGGCACCTCGGAAGTGACGCCGCTGGAACTGACCTCGGCCTATGTTCCCTTCGCCAATGGCGGCTATAAGCCCGACATCCATTTCATCCGCCGCGTCACGACGAGCGACGGCAAGGTGCTCTACGAAAACAATGGCGGCGGTGCGCCGCGCGTCGTCAAGCCCGATGTCGTCGGCATGATGAACTCGATGATGACAGGCACGGTCGAGATCGGCACGGCCAGGAAGGCGGCGTTCGCCTGGCCGGCGGCCGGCAAGACCGGCACCAGCCAGAATTCGCGCGATGCCTGGTTCATCGGCTATACCGCCAATCTGACCACCGGCGTCTGGTTCGGCAATGATGACGGCAGCGCGATGAAGAAGGTCACCGGCGGCGCACTGCCGGCGCAGGCCTGGCACGAGTTCATGGTCGCCGCGCATGAGGGCGTGCCGGTGCGGCCGCTGCCTGGAACCTGGAAGTCGACGCCACCCGACACCATCGTCCCGGATGACATACCGTCCGACACGGCGCCGCCGGCGCCGGTCGCTTCCGTTGGCCAATCGGCGCCGCCTGCGGCAGCTACCCAGTCGGCTTCGCGTCCAGTGCGTCCTGCCGAGACGGTCGATGTCGGCGGCCTGGCCATGCCGGGGGTCGACGGCGCCACCGGATCGATCAAGCACCCGGTGCCGCCCGGTAATGTCGGCGGCCCGGTCAAGAAGCGGCAGACCTCGATCCTCGATATTCTGACAGGCGGCTGACTTTGTCGTTGTTCGCGGCAAAAAACGTGCTCACCCTTAGATCAAGCAAGGATTGACCGGAGAAGCTTGAGCAATGGAAGCCGTTGGTAGGTTTAACCGTCTGAGCTTTGAACAATGGTCGCTGCTGATTGCCATGACAGCAAGCGCTATCTTGTTCCGACAAGCACCCAACCTCAGAACTGATCCGGCATATCTTCTCGACGAGAGGATCGGCGGAATGGTAGGCGCTTTCGTTGCCGGGCTTCTCATACCGTATGGTCTGGCGTGGCTTTTTGGACGCTTGATGCGAAGAAATCGTATCGTGTTCTTGACTGTTCTTTGGGTGCTGGCGCTCCTCATGTTCGTCGTAAATCTCAAACTGCGCTACGAATGCCCCACCTGCTATTGAAGATATCGTCTGTCATTTGGCATCGGTCGGCACGGCCCTCGCCACCGTAACGATATTCGGGTAGATCACGTCACTGGAGACGCGACATGGCCGAAACCGACACCAGAAAAACCATCGTGCTGACCGGCGCCAGCCGCGGCATCGGCCATGCCACGGTCAAGCGCTTTTCACGTGAAGGCTGGCGCGTCATCACCTGCTCGCGCCAGGCTTTTGCCGAGGACTGCCCGTGGCCGGCCGGCCCGGAAGACCACATCAAGGTCGATCTCGCCGACCAGGAGGATGTCGGCATCGCCATCTCCGAGATCCGCCACCGGCTGGAGGCGCATGGCGGCCAGTTGCACGCGCTGGTCAACAATGCCGGCATCTCGCCGAAGCTCAAGGACGGCAACAGCCGCATGAACTCGATCGACACGCCGATGCATGTCTGGCGCGACGTCTTCCAGGTGAATTTCTTCGCCCCGATCATGCTGGCGCGGGGACTGTTCAAGGAGCTGGCCTCGGCCAAGGGTTCGATCGTCAACGTCACCTCGATCGCCGGCACCCGCGTGCATCCTTTCGCCGGCACCGCTTACGCGACCTCGAAGGCGGCACTCGGCTCGCTGACGCGCGAGATGGCGCATGATTTCGGCCCGCACGGCATTCGCGTCAACGCCATTGCGCCGGGCGAGATCGACACCGCGATCCTGTCGCCGGGCACTGAAAAGATCGTCGAGACAATTCCGCTGAGACGGCTGGGCACTACGGCGGAAGTTGCCGACATCATTTTCTTCCTGTGCTCGCAGCAGGCGTCTTACGTGACCGGTTCGGAAATCCACATCAATGGCGGCCAGCACGTTTGAGCGGTTGGTTTTGATCAATCGTTGACGCTGCCCCTCATCCCCCTGCCGGGACCTTCTCCCCGTGAAGAACGGGGAGAAGGGGCTTGACCGCTACGCTGGCGGGGCAGCGCAGGCTTAGGCTGCCGTGGGCGCTTTCGGTGCTGCCAAAACCTCCTCGACGATCCCGCGGGCGATCTCGCGTTCACCCATGATGACGGTGTCGGCACCAAGGCCCTTGAGGTGCTCGACCTCGGCATCGGAATGGGCGCGGGCGATGATCTCGATTGTCGGATTGGCGGCGCGGGCGCGCAGCACGAGCTGCCCGGCCTCGAAGGCGTTGGGGATGGCCAGGATCAGCCGCTTCGCGTCCTCAGGATTGGATGCGGCGAACACGTCGCCATTCGCCGCGTTGCCGGCCACGGTTTCGACGCCTTCGGCCTTGAGCTTCGCCAACGTCTTGTCGGCATCCTCGATGACGAGGAAGGGCAGGGCGGCCTGCCTCAGCGACGCGCCGACGAGGCTGCCGACGCGGCCGTAGCCGATCAGGATGGTGTGGCCGGTCAGCCTCGTCCTGGGCGGCGGGCCATCCTCCTTCGCGGGCGCCGCGACCGAAGCCACCTGGCCGGGTTCGGTCGCCGGGCCGATCGGCCTTGCTTCGCCGGACGGCGCCGTCCTGCCGGCGCGTGCTGCCAGCCAGGGTTTCATCCGGTCGGCGGCAAGAAACATCAGCGGATTGAGGACGATCGACAGGATGGCGCCGGCGAGGATGAGGTCGCGGCCTTGTTCGGGCAGCAGTTTCAGCCCGACGCCGAGTTCGGCCAGGATGAACGAGAATTCGCCGATCTGGGCAAGGCTTGCCGAAATCATCAACGCGGTTGCGACCGGATAGCGGAAAACGACGACGATGACGAAGGCTGCCAGCGACTTGCCGATAACGATGATGGCCAGCGTCGCCAGGATCGGCCAGCCATTGCTGATCAGGCTGAACGGGTCGAACAGCATGCCGACCGAAACGAAGAACAGCACGGAAAAGGCGTCGCGCAGCGGCAGCGATTCCTCGGCCGCCCGATGGCTGAGCTCGGATTCGCTCATGATCATGCCGGCGAAGAAAGCGCCGAGAGCCAGCGACACGCCGAACAGCTTGGCCGCGCCGAAGGCGACGCCAAGCGCAATCGCAAGCACCGCCAGCCGGAACAGTTCGCGCGATCCGGTATGGGCGACGTAGTGCAGGATCCAGGGGATAAGCCGGCGGCCGACCACCAGCATGACCACGACAAAGGCCGCGACCTTGGCCAGTGTGATGCCGACGACGCCCCAGACGCCGTAGCTCGCCGGCAGCGACAGCAGACCGCCGGAGTGCACCTCCACCTGCTCTTGGCCGCCGAGCACGCCGGCCAATGCCGGCAAAAGCACCAGCGCCAGCACCATCGCCAGATCCTCGACGATCAGCCAGCCGACAGCGATGCGGCCACGCTCGGTCTCGATCAGCCGCCGCTCCTGCAGCGCGCGCAACAGCACCACGGTCGAGGCCACGGAAAGCGCCAGGCCGAAGACCAGCCCGGCGCCCATCGACCAGCCGAGCATCCAGGCGAGGCCGGCGCCAAGGGCTGTCGCGAAGCCGATCTGCACGATGGCGCCGGGCACGGCGATGGCGCGGACCGACAACAGGTCCTTCAGCGAGAAATGCAGGCCGACGCCGAACATCAGCAGGATGACGCCGATCTCGGCCAGTTCATTGGCGAGGCCGGCATCGGCAACGAAACCCGGCGTGTTCGGTCCAACCAGAACGCCGGCGATGAGATAGCCTACCAGCGGCGGCACGCGAAAACGGTTGGCAAGTGCGCCGAAGACGAAAGCCAGCCCCAGACCGGCAACGATGGTGGCGATAAGGGGCGTGTCATGCGGCATTGTCTATGGAGCGCCTTCAGGAATTGCCATGTCGGACGTGCGCCGCCCGAAAGCCGCCGCCTCGGCAGTATGGGGGCTCGGACAGTCGCGAGACAACCCGCAATCCCCATGAAATCGATGGCAAAGAAGCAAAAGGCAGAGAGCCGGTAAGCGTTGCCACCCGGCGCGGCCTGCTCTAGGCAGGCGATTGATACGGAAAAGGGCTTATCCCGTTCGCGCAGGCAGACGCTGCTAATTGTGCATTGATAGAACTGGGATTCATCCGTTAGCAGACCGAAGCGGTCCTCGGGATGGAAGATGGGTGCGACGCATCAGGCACGATTCGCCAACCCGTGTCCTGTCAGATCGTGGCAGCCTCCTACTGCGCCACAGGCGTTTTTGAAGCCGGGCGCTTGCGGATGAGACAATCTTCGACAAAGACTTTGGGAAAGCGGAGAACCTTGGAGGAAGTATGGTTGAAATCGCCAATACAGCCGCAGAGCACATTGAGAGTTTCCATGCGGCTCTCGACGTTGTCGCGCGGGAGCGAAAATACCTGACCATGCTTGAAGCGTTCCCGCTTCCTGAGACACGCGATTTCGTTTTGAATATGATTAAGCAGCGAAACCCGCATATCGTGGCGACGGAAGGAGACCGCGTTGTGGGATGGTGCGACATCACCCGCCATTTCTTTCCATCTCACGCTCATCGCGGAAGTTTAGCGATAGGAATCATACCCGATTATCGTGGACAAGGATTGGGCCGTCGCCTTATCACCGCCGCCTTAGAAAAGGCTCGGCAAGAAAACTTCGTTCGCGTTGAACTCTCGGTGCACGCCGATAATAGCCGGGCCATAACGCTGTATGAGAAAACTGGTTTCGTTACGGAAGGTGTCCTCAGGCGTAGTGTTTGCATTGATGGTCGCTATGTCGACACCATCTGCATGGCCGTGATGCTCGACGGTCAATGACGATAGGCGCATCCCGACCGACAGTACGTTTTGTCGCCGTGATCCGGCCCCCGGTCAGCTTTGAACCGATTGGAACGTGGCGAAGGAGGCCCATTTCGACATCTTCCGGAGCGAGGCTTGGAGGGTGAACGTGCCGCCTTGTGTTTCTCTCCTCACCCTTGCGTCGGGGTGGGAGGGCGGAACGCTGCCCCTCATCCGCCTACCGGCACCTTCTCCCCGTAAGTGACAGGGAGAAGGGGCTTGGACGCAACGCTGGCAACCCCCTCTCCCCGTCTTTCACGGGGGTCCGAAGGACGGGCGAGACAAGCGGCTCGCCCCGGAATGGGTAAGGGTGAGGGGCAGCACAAACCTGATGCGATTGCCCTGGGCTGCTTCAGCCTCACGATCAATAAGGAATGTACGCACCGCCGATGCCCGATCAGGTCGCCTGCAGCAGGCTCTCGATATCGGGTATGCTGTGGTTGGTCAGCGTCTTTGGAATTTCGGCCGTTATCTTGTCGGTGACCTCCTTGTGCAGTTTCCGGCGCATGTCGCCCAGCACTGGCGGCGGTGCGATCAGCACGATCTCCTTGAAGGTGCCGCGATGCGCGAGCTTGTAGAGCCGGTCGGCAATCTCGTCGGCAAAACGCTCCTTGCCAAGGCGGTGCCAATCGGTGTCCTCGACCGCACTGCGGTGGACGGAAGGGCCGTCGCTGTAGCGGCCGGGGCGGTCCGTGCCTTGCTCTCGGGTTGCCGGATTTTCCTGCTCCATCTCGTGCACGACCTGAAGGTCGGGATATTGGACGTCTCCACGGTTCTCGAGGAACAGCGCCTTTTCGCCATCTGCCACCACGATCCACAGTCCGCGTTTCAGTCTGACGTTGCTCATGGGGCGCTCCTTTTTGATTTTTCAAGCCCATAGCCGGGCCTTTGCCGCAGGGGCATGACCGGGCTTGGCCCTATAGAGCAAACGCGTGCCGAGGCGTGAATGTTCCGGTACTCGGACCCGGTATCTCCGACAGGAGCCGGCGAGAGCGCCAGGCTGTCTTTGATGGCTCGGCTGGCATGCGGCGGCTTTAATCTACTAAATTGGTAGAAATTGGAAAAATCTGTTTTGTGGCTGGCTCGGCAAGCCGCTAGAAAGGCAGCGGATCAAGGGCCGCAACAGCAGCTTCAATCCGCTCCGCATCTGAATGTGGAATATTTTTCTCTTGGCCGTTATGCTTGCAGAAAAGAGATTGCCTGCTACGAAGCGATGCGCGAGTGGGTGCCTTCTGGTTTTTCGCGCCCCCGCGTAGAACTGGCAAACGGTTCCAGGATTCCGCTCGTCATGCCGCAAGCCAAGCCTAAGCTCAATGCCTTTCCCGTCTTCATGCGGGTCGAGGGCGAAGCCGTCGCCATCGTCGGCGGCGGCGAGGAAGCGCTGGCCAAGGCGCGGCTGCTCGCTCAGTCGAGCGCTGTGCTGCGCATCGTCAGCGATGCCGCAAGCGCCGATCTGCTGGCCTGCATCGCCGAGACGGGCGCCACCCACATTGCCGACGCCTATAATGCAGCACATCTCAATGGTGCGGTGATGGTGTTTGCCGCCAGCGGCGATGAGGCGCTCGACCGCCGCGTTGCCGGGGATGCGCGCCGGCTGGGCATTCCGGTCAATGCCGTCGACCGGCCGGAGCTCTGCGATTTCTTCACGCCGGCACTGGTCAACCGCGCGCCGGTCGCCATTGCCATCGGCACGGAAGGTGCCGGCCCGGTGCTTGCGCAGATGCTGCGCAGCCGCATCGACCGCATGCTGTCGCCCTCGCTCGGGCCGCTCGCGGCACTTGCCGCGTCGTTTCGCGGCGCCGCCGAAAAGCTGCTGCCGAAGGGCAATGCCCGCCGCCGCTTCTGGAGCGATTTCTTTGGCGGCGCGCCGGCCCGTGCCGTGGAGGCCGGCGAGCTTTCGCAGGCGCATGATGCCGCCGTCGGCCTGTTGCTTTCGAACGAACCGGCATCGGGCCATATCGCGCTTGTAGGCGCCGGTCCCGGCGCCGAGGACCTTTTGACGCTGCGCGCCCATCGCCTGCTGATGGAAGCCGACGTGATCGTCCATGACGCGCTGGTGCCGGAGGCCATCGTCGCCATGGGCCGCCGCGATGCCGAACGCCTGCCGGTCGGCAAGCGCAAGGGCTGCCATTCCAAGAGCCAGGCCGAGATCAATGCGCTGCTGGTCGAGCTTGGCCACGCCGGCAAGCGCGTCGTGCGGCTGAAGTCCGGCGACCCGCTGGTGTTCGGCCGGGCCGGCGAGGAGATGGCGGCACTTCGCGATGCCGGCGTCGCCTACGAAGTGGTTCCGGGCGTCACCGCGGCCTTCGCCGCCGCCGCCGATTTCGAACTGCCGCTGACGCTGCGCGGCGTGTCGTCGTCGATGGTGTTCACCACCGGCCACGACCTCAAGGGAAATTCGCTGCCCGATTGGGCAAAGCTCGCCATTTCGGGCGCGACGGTCGCCGTCTATATGGGGCGCTCGGTCGCCGCCGAGGTCGCCGGCCGGCTGATCGAAGCCGGCCTGTCGCCGGACACGGCCGTCGCCGTGGTCGAGAATGCCAGTCTTGCCAACCGCCGCCGTTTCCACGGCACGCTCGCCGACCTGCCGTCGCTGGAGGCGCGCGCCGACCTCAGCGGCCCGGTGATGACGATCATCGGCGACGCCGTCGCCGGCGCCAATTTCGAACGGTCCGAGCCGCTGGCCGCACACAGGCAGGACAGCGTGGCCCGTGCTGCCGCGGAAGGAGTGAACCAATGAAAGTGCTGACCGCGAACCGTCTCGCCGACGGCATAGCCGTCTGGTACGCCAATGGCGGCTGGGCCGAGATCATCGACCATGCCGACATCGCCCATGACAAGGCGGCCGAGGACCGGCTGGAGGCGATCGGCGCCAAGGCCTCCGCCGACAACGAGGTGGTCGACGTCAATCTGATCGACGTGACTGTGGTCAACGGCACTGTCGAGGCGGTCCGGCTGCGCGAAAAGATCCGTGCCGCCGGCCCGACCACCCGCCACGATCTGGGCAAGCAGGCCCGTCCGCAGGCCGCACGCGCGGCATAGATGACACAAGCATGATCCCGATCGTGCTCGAACGAAGAAAATAACGGGCGGACGCGCCCGGAAAGACCTGAAAATGTACCGTTACGATGAGTTCGACCACGATTTCGTCAAGGCCCGCGTCGCCGAGTTCAGCGACCAGGTCGCACGGCGGCTTGCCGGCGAGATCACCGAGGACCAGTTCCGGCCGCTTCGGCTGATGAACGGCGTCTATCTACAGCTGCATGCCTATATGCTGCGCATCGCCGTGCCCTACGGCACGCTGAACAGCAAGCAACTGCGTATGCTCGGCCACATCGCACGCAAATACGACAAGGGTTATGGGCATTTCACGACCCGCCAGAACATCCAGTTCAACTGGCCGGCGTTGTCGGACATCCCGGCGATCCTGGCGGACCTGGCAAGCGTCGAGATGCACGCCATCCAGACCAGTGGCAACTGCATTCGCAACGTCACCGCCGACCACTTCGCCGGCGCCGCCGCCGACGAGGTTGCCGATCCGCGCCCCTATGCCGAAATCCTGCGGCAATGGTCGTCGGTGCATCCGGAGTTTTCGTTCCTGCCGCGAAAATTCAAGATCGCGGTGACCGGCGCCGAGCGCGACCGCGCCGCCATCCAGACGCATGACATCGGCCTGCATCTGAAGAAGAACGCCGCCGGCGAGCTTGGTTTCGCCGTCTATGTCGGCGGCGGCCAGGGCCGCACGCCGATGGTGGCCAAGAAGATCCGCGACTTCCTGCCCGAAGCGGATCTGTTGTCCTACTGCACGGCGATCCTGCGCGTTTACAACCTCTACGGCCGTCGCGACAACAAGTTCAAGGCGCGCATCAAGATCCTGGTCCACGAGACCGGCGTCGAGGAGATCACCCGCCAGGTCGAGGCCGAATGGCAGGAGTTGAAGGACGCCGAGCTGAGGCTGCCGGAAGAAGACATCCGCGCCATCGACGCCTATTTCGCGCCGCCGGCGCTTGTCGATCGGCCGGAAGGCGACGAGGCGGTCAAGCTTGCCCGGCTCGACTCGAAGAGCTTTTCCGAATGGCTGGACCAGAATGTGGTCACCCATCGCCATCCCGACTACGCGGCGGTGACCATCTCGCTCAAGGGCATTGGCGAGACGCCCGGCGACGCCTCCGACAGCCAGATGGAAGCGGTCGCAGACATTGCCGAAAAATATTCCTTCGACGAGCTGCGCGTCAGTCACGAGCAGAACCTGATCCTGCCGCATGTCGCGCGTGCCGACCTCAAGGCGGTCTATGACGCGCTTGTCGATATCGGGCTGGCGACGGCCAATTCCAACCTGATCAGCGACATCATCTCCTGCCCCGGCCTCGATTATTGCGCGCTGGCGACAGCGCGTTCGATTCCCGTGGCACAGGAAATCTCGCGGCGCTTCGCCTCGCTGGAGCGCCAGCGCGAGATCGGCGAATTGAAGCTGAAGATTTCCGGGTGCATCAATGCCTGCGGCCATCACCATGTCGGCCATATCGGCATCCTCGGCGTCGAGAAGAAAGGCGCCGAGCTCTACCAGGTGACGCTCGGCGGCTCGGCCGACGAGAACACCTCGGTCGGCGAGATCATCGGCCGCGGCTTCAGTTCGGAAGAGATCACCGATGCCATCGAGCAGATCGTCGAGACCTATCTCGGGCTTCGGCTGGACAGAAACGAAAGATTTATCGACGCCTACCGCCGTGTCGGTCCCGCGCCGTTCAAGGAGGCGCTCTATGCTGGCGAAACCAAGGCCGCTTGACCGGATCATCGACGTCGAGGCCGGCATCGCCGCCGAAGCGGCGGGTCTCGACGCGCTCTATGGCCATCTAAAGCCGCTGGAGATTATCGAGCGGTCGGCCCGGGAATTCTTTCACGGCGAAATCGCCGCCGTCTCGTCCTTCGGCGCGGATTCGGCGGTGCTGCTGCACATGATCGCGGAGATCGACCGCACGCTGCCGGTGATCTTTCTCGACACCGGCAAGCATTTCGAGGAAACGCTCGGCTATCGTGACGCGCTGGTCGCCGATTTCGGGTTGACCGATATCCGGGTGATCAGGCCCGACGATGCGGCGCTGGCAAGGATCGACCCGACCGGCAATCTGAACGAGACCGATACCGACGCCTGCTGCGACGTGCGCAAGGTCGAGCCGCTGGCGCGCGGCGTCGAGCCGTTCCGCGCCTGGTTCACCGGACGCAAGCGCTTCCAGGCCGCGACCCGGGCAGCGCTTCCGGTGTTCGAGGCGGTCGGCTCGCGCATCCGCATCAATCCGCTGGCGCACTGGACGACATCAGACCAGGCCAGCTACATGCGCGCACATGCGCTGCGTGAAAACCCGCTCGTCGCCTATGGCTATCTGTCGATCGGCTGTTTCCCTTGCACGCAGCCGGTGCAGCCGGGCGACGACGCGCGCAGTGGCCGCTGGGCCGGGCACGCCAAGACCGAATGCGGCATCCATTTGTCGGGGCTGGAGAAGTCGCTGACCGATGCCTCACTTTAGGATATATTGATATTCAGGTGATGCCGGCCTGCAAACGGCGGCTTCCTGCGCTTCCGGCGCTCACGTACCCAAAAGTACGCTCCGCTCCGGTTCTCGGAAGCCACGCAGTTTGGTCGCTTCGCGCCCGCCTTCGGCTCCGGCTCGGCCTGACCTGAATCTCAACACCCCCTGAGGTGTTTTGCACTTTAGAACCTTGTGGACTTGGGAATTTCTTGATGAGCGAATTGATAGCGGAAAACGCCACCCGGCTGTGGACGCCGAATGGTTTTTGCGAGGACGAGTGGGTTCATGCCGAAAGCGCCGAGGCGCTGGTCGGCAATGGCCGCTTCATCCTGCCGCTGCAGGCGTTTCTCGGCCTCGATCGGGAGGTGCGGCGGTCGGCGAAGGAACGCATCGGCGTGCTGCTGCAGCCCGGCGATCAGCTCGAGAAGATCGCCGGCCTGCTCGACCAGCTGTCGCTGGTGGCGCTGGCCTTCCCGGCGTTCAATGACGGCCGCTCGTTCTCCAAGGGCGAATTGCTGCGCAGCCGTTACCATTTCACCGGCGCCATGCGCGCCACCGGGCAGGTGCTTATCGACCAGCTGCCGCACATGCTGCGCCTCGGCTTCGACGAATTCGAGATCTCGCACCCGGTGCTGCTGAAGCGGCTCGAGCAAGGCCGCACCGGCGGACTGCCGCTGTTCTACCAGCCGGCGGTGAAGCCGGAGGCCAAAGGCCCGAAATATTCCTGGCGGCGGGTGCGCGCCAGCTGATCTGCTCCAGGGGACCAGAAGCACGATCTGGTCGGACCACATTGCCGATTCGATCTTTTATTTTGCCCGTCCCCGGCTTAGGATAGGTCCATTATTTCGCGATCCGAATAAATGTGGCCAGAAGGGAGGAACCGGGTATGGCTGGCAAGAAGATATTGATGCTCGTTGGCGAGTTCAGCGAGGAATACGAGATTTTCGTCTTTGAACAGGCCATGCATGCGGTGGGCCATACGGTCCATGTCGTTTGCCCCGACAAGAAGGCCGGCGACATCCTGAAGACCTCGTTGCACGACTTCGAAGGCCACCAGACCTATACGGAAAAGCTCGGCCACGACTACATCCTCAACAAGACGTTTTCCGAGGTCAACCCGGCCGAATACGACGCCGTCTACGCGGCGGGCGGGCGCGGGCCGGAATATATCCGCATCGACAAGCGCGTGCAGGCGCTGGTGCGGCATTTCCATGAGGCCGGCAAGCCGATCTTCACCATCTGCCACGGCGTGCAGATCCTGATCGCGGTCGACGGCGTGGTGCGCGGCAGGGAAGTCGCGGCGCTGCAATATTGCGAGCCGGAAGTCACGCTGGCCGGGGGCATCTATATCGATGTTGCGCCGACCGGTGCCCATGTCGACGGCAATCTGGTGTCGGCCAAGGGCTGGCCGGGCCTTGCCGCCTTCATGCGCGAATGTCTGAAAGTGCTGGGCACCGAGATCCGCCAGGGAGAGATCCTGATGCGCGACCAACGCCAGGCGGCTTAAGCTCGGAATTTGGAGCCGCCGCGCCCCTAATGCATGTCGCGCAAAAGTGTGCAGCGGTTTTGCGATAACGGCATGCATAAACAAGAACTTAAAGCGCGTCGCATGAGGCCGGTCGAGCGCGACGCGCTTTAGGTGCGGCGGTGCGTCTACACGGCCATCCGCGCTTCGCGGAACGAGACCAGCTTGCTGCGGCTCTCGTCCCATAGCGCCAGCTTGACGCAGCGCAGGCTGTCGAGAAGCGTGACGCGGCCGATCTCACGCAACTCCGGATAGTCCCTCAGCACTTCCGGAAGCCGGTAACACGGCACTTTGGCCGAGAGGTGGTGCACATGGTGGACGCCGATATTGCCGGTGATCCAGTTCAGAACCGGTGGCAGGTCGTAATAGGACGAGCCGTGCAGGGCAGCGTGCTGGAATTCCCACTCGGAGTCCTTTGTCCACTCCGTTTCCTCGAACTGATGCTGGACGTAGAACAGCCAGATGCCGGCCGATCCGGCGAGAATGACGATCGGCAGATGCACGACCAGGAACGCGCCGGGGCCGACGAACCAGATGAGCAGAGCGGCGATGACGGCGATGGCGAGGTTGGTGGACATCGACGACACCCAAGGGGTGAGGCCGCCCCGCATCATGCCCAAGGGCAGTCTCTGCTCGAAAATGAAAATCCATATCGGGCCAAGGCCGAACATCACCAGCGGATGGCGATAGAGGCGATAGGCGAGCCGGCCCCGCCACGACAGTTGCCGGTATTCGGCGACGGTCAGTGTCTTGATGTCGCCGGTGCCGCGCTCGTCGAGATTGCCGGCGCTGGCGTGATGGGTTGCGTGGGCGCGGCGCCAGCAATCGTAGGGCGTCAGCGTCAGCACGCCAAGGACGCGGCCGATCCAGTCGTCGGCATAGCGATTGGCAAAGAAGGAGCCGTGACCGCAATCGTGCTGGATCATAAAGATCCGCACCAGAAAGCCGGCGGCCGGAAGGATGAGGACCAGACCCCACCAATGGCCATAGGCATAGGCGGCCGAGGACAGCGCCCATAACGTGGCGAAAGGGATGAGGGTGATGGCGAGTTCGACAGCGCTGCGACGTCTGTCGGGCTTTTTATAGCGAGACAGGATTTTCAACCAGGCGCGCTTGCTGTTTGCCACAGCTTCGGGGGAAATCATGTTCATCATGAAACATAGGCGGAGCAGGGCGCTGCCGCAAGACGGAGATCACGCAAAGTTACTGCGCGTAAACGTCGCGCGATGGCAACCGGCCACAATTGCCGGTCGCGTCCCTGGCAACGGCGCGCTACCGACGGCGCCCGCCTGCGACCACCTTGGCTTCCACGCCGTCCAGGCGGTCGAGCAATTCCTTCAGACGGTCGGGAATATCGGACTCGGTGCGGAAGGCCGGCAAGGTGCGCAGAAAGCGCTTGGTCGCTTCGGTGCCGAGCTGGCGCCGGATATCGGCGGCGAGCCCGTTGCGTTTTTCGCCGTTCCTGCGGGGCATCATCTCAAAATCCTGTGTCGGCTTCGAAACTCTTCCAAGGGAGGAATGGTTCCCGCATTGTAGTAGCCTGGCAAGCAAAGCCGGCGGTTACGGTAAAGTTTGAATTAAATCGAAAGGTTTGCGCCGTCCGCCATCGAGCCGCAACAGCGGCTGCAGTATCGCTTGCCCCTTGATTTTTGGCCGCTAAACCTCGATATCGGGCGCAAATCCACACCATTTGAAAATGACGGGAAACGGCGATGAGCGATCAGGCAAAAGACGAACGCGCGCCCGATGAAGCCGAGAAGACCGAGGCTGCCGCGGAGCCAAGGGAAGGCGGCGTCGACGGCGACTATGAAGCGCTTGTGCGGCTACTGAAGGAAAACGAAGAGCTGAAGGATCGCGCGCTGCGCGTGGCGGCCGACATGGAGAATTTGCGCCGCCGCACCGCCCGAGACGTCCACGATGCGCGCGCCTATGCGGTCGCCAATTTTGCCCGCGACATGCTGTCGGTATCAGACAATCTGCGCCGTGCGCTGGATGCCATCCCGGAGGAGGCCAAGGCGTCGGGTGATGCCGGCTTCAAGGCGCTGATCGACGGCGTCGAGATCACCGAGCGCGCCATGCTGTCGGCGCTGGAGCGCCACGGCGTGAAGAAGCTCGAGCCCGAGGGGGAGAAATTCGATCCGAATTTCCACCAGGCGATGTTCGAGGTGCCCAATCCCGACGTGCCGGCCAACACGGTCGTCCAGGTCGTGCAGCCCGGCTATTCGATCGGCGAGCGCGTGCTGCGGCCGGCCATGGTCGGCGTCGCCAAGGGCGGCCCCAAGCATGTGGCAAGCGAAGCGCCGGTGGAGCCGGGGCCGGTGAACGAGCAGGCTGAGAAGGATGCGTGAACTGGGAGTAGGGCTCCGTTAGCCAGCAACCGCCATCAAAGCGTGAGGGATGATCGACCGCCCCCAACCTATCCGATTTCAGGGCGATCAAACAGTTCGCCGTGCAGGCTTTCCTGCCCTCAGCTCAGCAGTTCACAGCCATAGCGGCGGACCACGTCGGGGAATGTCTCCATGTCCGGCATTCCTTCGCCGTCCGGAGGAATGCGCCTGTCGGCGGTGGGCACACTGGTCGCCCTCAGAAGTTCCTCGAAACCGCCAGGCGTGAAGAAGAACAGCATCCGGGCCGGCCCACGCTTGACCGTATAGCGGTGCGGCACATCGCGTGGCCCAAAGAGAAACGAACCGGGTCCAGCCATAATCGCCTTACCGCCGATCTCGAACTCGATCTCGCCTTCCATCACCAGGAATGACTCGTCCTCGCGATGGTGCACATGCAGCGGCGCCTCACCTTCGCTCTCGAGCACTTCGATCAGCGTGAACTGGCCCGCGGTCTGGACCGCTGTCGCCTTGATCACCGCTAGCGAGCCAAGCCACCAGCGCGCCTCTCCTTCCAAGGCGTGACTGCAAAAGGCGTGGGGAGTGCTCCTGCCAGCTTCGCCGCCAGCCACGGCCGCCACAGAATGGTAGCCGACCTTGATCGAGGCGGAATTCACCATCGAGCAATAGTTTTTGATGCCGGGCAGGGAGGACCAGACCTCGCCAGCCGCCTTGGCGCTGTCCATGTCCGCCCATTCGAATATCTCCGTCCAGCCGCCTGCGGATTTGAGCAGGCGACGGTTGAGGAAACCCCTGAGCTTTCGCACCTCGTCATTCACTTCATCCCTAGTCTGCAGGAACATCTGCTCGGTGAATCCGGGCTTCAATGCAAATTCAGTGATTTCAACGACATTCGTGTCCATGACTTCCTCCCTTTGCCATCTGACCTTTGTTTCGCCTCCCGCATTCTGTTCGCTCAAGACGTGCTCGTCCGGCCTCTGCCTTTGAGCCAGCAGAGCGCCATTGTCGTTGCCGTTTCGACGGCGAGGTCCACCGTCATACCGCGTATCCGCATGGCGTTGAACGTCGGAAAGTCGAATAGAAAGCTGATTGCCTGCACGACATCATCGCCCGGACCGTCGTGCGCCAGTGCCTCACGCACGAATCCGGCCACCATGTGTCGCAGGTATTCCTCCCATTCCCGCATGGCCGGAAGCTCGCGCTCGCGCAGGTCGCTTTCGAGATGCCGTCCGCCACGTTGGTAGAAGGCGAACAGCTCGTTGGCGACCCGGCGTAGCCGTTCTTCAGGATCGGTCGCGTCGCCGATTATCTCCCTCACTGCTTCGGGCGACGGAGGACGCAGGCGCTCCATCAGCAATTCGCCGCACGCCGGCACCAGGTCATCCAGAGTAGGAAAATGCTTGTAGACGGTGCCAACGGCGACATCGGCTTCCGTAGCGATATCCTTCCAAGTCGTGCCAAAGATGCCGTTCTGGGTGTGCAGCTTGATTGTCGCGTCGAGAATGCGCTGCCTCGTCTTGGCGAAGGCGGCAGTCCGGGAAGCCATGCTGTAGCGGCGAGGGGACATAGACGTCCACCCAAATAATTGAATGAACAATTCAATCATTTAATTTATCTGGAGTCAATCCAGATTCGCAGGAGCCACTCGCTATTCCCCACTCGGTATTTCATTATTCCCTCCATGAACCCGATCGAGCTTCTCGACTATGCCGGCGTCGCCGTCTTCGCGGCGACCGGTGCGCTGGCCGCCTCGCGCAAACAGCTCGACATTATCGGTTACCTGTTTCTGGCTAGCGTTGCCGGCATCGGGGGCGGAACGTTTCGCGACGTCATCCTCAACGTGCCCGTGTTCTGGGTGGGAAACCGCGACTATGTGCTAATCTGTGCGGCGGTGGCGGTCGTCGTCTTCTTCAGCGCACATCGTTTCGAGTCGCGCTACAAATTGCTGCTCTGGCTCGACGCCATAGGTCTTGCCGCATTTTCGGTGATTGGCGCGGCCAAGGGGCTGACGATCACCGGGTCACCTGCAGTTTCGATCGTCACCGGCATGCTCACCGCAACCCTTGGCGGCATTCTGCGCGATCTGTTGACAGGCGAGCCTTCGGTGCTCCTGAGACCGGAAATCTACGTTACCGCAGCGCTTGCCGGCGCCGGCCTCTACACACTTGGCGATTTCGCCGGACTGCCGCCGCTTGCGTCGGGCCTGGCAGGTTTCATGGCGGCTTTCTGCGTACGCGGCGGCGCGCTGAAATTCGGCTGGGCCTTTCCGTCCTACAAAAGCAAGCCTGGCCGGCGTCCGGAAGATATTCCCTGATTTAAGGTGTCAGGCTGCAAACCGCTGCGCTTCCCCGCCATAATAATTGACGTAGCGGGCACCGATCTCCTTGACCGGCATCACCACGAACACGTCGACCGTCGAGAATTCACGGTCGATGACGCAACCGTCGCCGATGCGCGCGCCGACGCGCAGATAGCCCTTGACCAGCGGCGGCATCGCGGCGATCGCCGCCTTGGTGTTAACGGCTTCGATCGGCATCAGATCCATCGAACAATAGCGCCCGGCGACGGCACGCACGTCCCACGATGAATTCGTCCGGCAGTGGTGGGCAAGATAGGTCAGCGCCTCTGCATGTGCCGCCGGCACGGTGCCGTGGAACGACGCGCAGCCGGTCATCACGCCAATGCCGTAATGATTGATATAGGCCCAGATGCCTTGCCACAGCGCCTCGATGGTGCGCTTGGAGCGGTATTCCGGCAGAACGCAGGAGCGGCCGAGCTCGAGGAAGCGCTGGCCGGGATGTCGCGCGATCAGCTTGGTCAACTCGAATTCGCCTTCGGAATAGAAGCCGCCCGCCGCCGCGGCAATCTCCTGCCGCAGCAGGCGGTAGGTGCCGACGATGCGGCGATGCTCGGGACCGGAAAGCGAAGTATCGAAGACCAGCAGATGGTCGCAGAGGGGATCGAAGCGGTCGGCATCGCGGCGGTCCTGCATCTGGAACAGGTCCTTCCTGGCACCAAGCTCGTCGTAGAACACCCGGTAGCGCACTTCCTGCGCGGCGGCGATCTCGGCCTCGTTGCGGGCGAGCCGCACTTCGAGATTGCCGATGCGGCCGAGCGATGCGCCTTTTATGACGGCATCGGCGTTCCGGCCGACGAGCAAAGGCCCGCTGGCGTTCGGCCGAGCATCACATTCCGGCATGACTGTATGCACGAGTGATTCTCCTTCGAGCCATCCCTCTTGGCACGGGGATACGGTGTAGGTGCAACAGGATTGTGACAGTACCGTGATACGGCTCTGCGGGCAATACTTCGTCGGCTGGGTAATCTATCGACCGTCTATGTTGTGCCTCAAGCGGCCACTTGCCCTTCAACCGCATGAACCAGGGCATCAGGGTCGAGCGGCTTGGTGACGAAGCCGCTCGCACCGTGGGCGAGCACGGCGTGGCGGGTCTTTTCCTGGCTGTCGGCCGACAGCACCATGATCGGCACCGGCGGAACCGCGGTCTCCTCCTCATGGCGGCGGATGGCGGCGATGGCGTCCAGCCCGTCCATGACAGGCATATGCAGGTCCATCAGCACCACGTCGTAGCGGTGCTTATGGCCGGTGCTGATGACCGCCTCGACCGCGGCCTTGCCGTTGCCGACCACTTTCACCCGATGCCCGGCCTTCAGGAGGGTGGCGCGGGCCAGCATGGCGTTGATGTCGTTGTCCTCGGCGATCAGCACCGACAGGCCCTGCTGGCGGCCGCCAATGGCGTGCCCAGCCTGCGCGCCGCGCTTTTGCGGTTGCGGCTCGGCGATGACCGGTGCGTGGCTGGTCAAAAGCACGCGCAGCAATGTCTCGCCGCGCACCGGCCTCGCCAGGAAGGTGGCGTAACCGTTGGCACGGAACTCGCCAAGCATGCCGCGGTCGGTCGGCGCGATCAGCGTCACCGCCTCGCAATCGACAAATCCGCTCTGGCGCAGGCGCCTGAGCAGCCTGCCGTCGCTTTGCTCCATGGCAGCATCGACCAGAAGCACGTTGCAGCCCTCGGCGAAAGGGGCGGCCTGGGCGGCGGCGGCGGCCAGATCGACCGTTCCGCCATTGGCGCGAATGGTGCGGGCGATGGCTTCGGCCTCGACCAGGTTCTTCGACACGATTACCGCATGCCGGCCCAACAGCGCGTTCTGGCGGATCTGCAGCGCCTCGACGGCGGAAATAGCGGGAATCTCGAAGACGAATTCGGATCCCTGGCCAAGCCGGCTCGACACCGAGATAGTGCCGCCCATCGCCGTCACCAGGCGCTTGGAAATCGCGAGACCGAGGCCGGCACCACCATGCGTACGGGTCGAGGTGCCGTCAGCCTGTTCGAAGTCCTCGAAGATGCGCTCCATGTCCTCCTCGCGCAGACCGGGGCCGGTGTCGGTGATGGTGAAGCGGATGCGGTTGGTGGTTTCGGTGCGGACGCGGCCGATGCTTGCCAGGACGCCGCCGCTGTCGGTGAACTTGACGGCATTGCCGATAAGGTTGAGCAGCACCTGCCTGACCCTGCCGGGGTCGGCGGTGATCAGCTGCGGCACGTCGGGTTCGACATGGCAGCCGAGGCCGATATCCTTGGCAAAAGCCCGCGCCGCCAAAAGCTCGATGACATTGTCGGCGATCTCGCGCACCGACATCGGTTGCGGTTCGGGATCGAAGCGGCCGGCCTCGATCTTGGAATAGTCGAGCAGGTCCTCGATCAGCGCCAGCAGCGCGCTGGCCGAGGTCGAGATGGCGCCGACATAGGTCCGCTGCTCGGGCGAAAGGCTGGTGTCGGCGAGAAGCCGGGCCATGCCCATGATGCCGTTCATCGGCGTGCGTATCTCGTGGCTGACGGTGGCGAGGAAGCGCGATTTGGCCTGGCTCGCATATTCGGCCCGTTCGCGGGCGGTGATCAGCGAGGATTCGGCGCGTTTGCGGGCGGTGATGTCACGGGCGATGGCGCGATGCGAAACGGCGCCGCTGTCCTTGTCGCGCACCGACAGCTCGATCCAAGAGAACCAGCGTGGGCCGTCCGGCGTGCGAATGGCGACATCAGTGGAACTCAGGCATTCATGGTCGGAAAAGGCGGCGTCGGGAACGATGCCGACATCGATGCCTAGTTCCGCCAGGGTCTTGCCGGCGAGGTCGCGCTGGTCGGTTTCGACAAGGTCGGCGAAAACCTTGTTGGCGTAGACGATATGGCCGTCGCGGTCGCGGTGGACGACGAGATCGCCGAGTGCATCGATCAGACCGCGAAAGCGCTCCTCGCTCTCCTGCATCTCCCACATGCGGTCGGCCAGCGTCTCGATCTCGGCGCGACTGCGGGCGGTCGTGGCATCGAGCAGGGCCACCGCGCGACGCTGGGTGCGCCTGTTGCGCAGATGCATGGCGAGCCCGGCGATGGCTGTCGCCAAAAGGCCAATGGTGATGAAGATCGGCGCTCCGGTCAGATGCGACAGGCCTGCCAGCACGACGATGGCGACGAGAGTCAGGAAGGGCAGGCCGTGGCGGTTGGCGTCCGGCAATTCCGGCGCCAGCGGCGGCGCGGCGACAAGCTGCCGCCCTGACGCCTCGGGGGCCGCCCGGTCGGCCCGTTCGGCTGGTTCCGCCTCTCTGATGCCGGGTTCCGCAATCATACGGAATTCCTGCCAGACAGAGCTTATTGAAGGTTGTGGTTGATCGTTCGAATTTTAGCGGTCGCGCTCTTTTTTTCCCTTTGGAGCCTCACATGTCCACCACCACGCGGCCGCGGATCTTGCCCTCGACGATGTCATGCGCGGCGCCGATGATGCCGTCGAAGCCGATGCTCGTCGACAGGCTGGCAAGCTTTGCGTGATCGAGATCGGTGCCGATGCGGCGCCAGGCCTCGATGCGGACCGCCTTGGGCGCCATCACCGAATCGATGCCGAGCAGCGAGACGCCGCGCAGGATGAACGGGGCGACGCTTGCCGGCAGGTCCATGCCGCCGGCGAGGCCGCAAGCGGCAACGGCGCCGCCATAGGAGGTCATCGACAGGACGTTGGCCAGCGTGTGCCTGCCGACAGCGTCGATGCCGCCGGCCCAGCGTTCCTTGGCTAGCGGTTTTGCAGGCTGCGCAAGCTCGTCGCGTGAAATCACTTCCGCGGCACCGAGGTCGGTCAGATAGGGGCTTTCGGCACTGCGGCCGGTCGAGGCGATGACGTGATAGCCGAGGCTGGACAGGATCGAGACCGCGACCGACCCGACGCCACCGGCAGCGCCCGTCACCACCACAGGGCCGCGGTCGGGCACGATGCCGTGGCGCTCCAGCGCGATGACGCAAAGCATGGCGGTGTAGCCGGCGGTGCCGACCGCCATCGCATCATGCGGGCTCATGCCGTCCGGCAGCGGTACCAGCCAGTCGCCCTTGACGCGGGCGCGTCCGGCAAAGGCGCCGAAATGCGTCTCGCCGACGCCCCAGCCGTTCAATATGACCTTGTCACCCTCGCGCCAGTCGGGATTGGAAGACGAGATGACGGTGCCGGCGAAATCGACGCCCGGCACCAGCGGCCAGCGGCGGATCACCGGCGCCTTGCCGGTGATTGCAAGGCCGTCCTTGTAGTTCACCGTCGTCGCCTCCACCGCGACGGTGACGTCGCCTTCCATCAGGTCTGCCTCGGTGAGCTCGGTCACCGCGACCGACTGGTTTTTCTCGGCGTCGCGCGAAACGAGGATGGCTTTGAAGGCTTCGGGCATTTTTTCTCCTCGGGCTTGCAAATAAGAAATGTGCGGTGCCGGGCGAGTGAGGTCAATCGCTCGATGTTCCGCGCCACCAGCCAATGAGCTCATCGAAGACGACCAGCACGGCACCGACCGAAATGAAGGCATCGGCGAGGTTGAAGATCGCGAAGGACCAGACCGGCGTGTGAAACAGAATATAGTCGATGACATGGCCATAGGCAGCGCGGTCGATCAGATTGCCGAGCGCGCCGCCGACGATCAGCGCGAAGCCGACGCGGGCAAGCAGGTGGCCGGGCGGCGTGCGGGCCGCAAGATAGAGAACGAAAGCGACCACCAGAACCGCGACGACCACCAGGCCGGTGTCGCCGAAGGACGAAAACAGCGAAAACGCGATGCCGGTGTTGTAGGTGCGGTACAGCGCCAGGAACGGCAGGAGATCGAGCCTTTCCTGGAAGGCAAGGCCGGTCTCGACCAGATATTTCAGCCACTGGTCGAGCGCTATCGCGGCGACAACCAGAAAAGCGTAGGGGCTCCAGGACTTCATGGTTTGCAGTTTCACGGTTTGGGATGTCACGATCGGGCATCCTCCGGGCCGAGCTTCAGCGCGCCGCGCCGGATCTCGAACAGCATGACGCCGGTGGCCACCGCAAGGTTGAGCGAATCGGCGCGGCCTGCCTGCGGTATCCGCAGCAGCTTGTCGCAGCTTGCGGCAAGCTCGTCAGGCAGGCCTTGCTGCTCGTTGCCCATCATCAAAAGCACCGGGCCTTTTGAAAAATCGACCGAGCGGTAATCGACCGCACCCTTAAGATGGGTGCCGGCGACGAGGCCGGGAAAGCTCTTTCGCCAGGCGAGAAAAGCCTCGGCCGACGCCTTGGCGACCGGCACGGCGAAGATCGAGCCCATGGTGGCGCGTACCGTCTCGACCGAAAAGGGATCGGTGGTCTCGCCGACCAGGATGACGCCTTTGGCGCCGACGGCGTCGACCGTGCGGATGACGGTGCCGAGGTTGCCGGGGTCGCGGACGCGGTCGAGCACCACCCAGACGTCGCCATCATGGGCGCGAATGTCCTTCAGCGGCAGCAATTTCTGCGAGAACACGCCGACGACCATTTGCGGATTGTCGCGGCGGGTGATGGCGACCAGCACGTTTTCCGAAACTTCAAGTACGGTGCCGCCGGCGGCAACCGTGCGCGCCGCAACTTTTTCAACCGCCGCATTGCCACGTCCGGCCTTGGCGAAAACCAATGTCCTGATAGACCAGCCGAGATCGAGCGCGTCGATGACCAGCTTCAGGCCTTCGGCCATGAAGGCATTCTGCTGGTCGCGGAATTTCTTCTGCGCGAGCGCCTTGATGTCCTTGACCAGCGGATTGGCGAGGCTGGTGACTTCCTTCACCTGCCCTGGCGCGCCCGCGTGCCGTTCGTACGCACTCATTCAGGCCACCCAGCGCGAGAACAGCGAGGTCGAAAGCGCCCGGCCGGCGGATTTCTCGCGGATGATCAATTCGCCGGATTCGACCGTGCCGCCCATGCCGGCGAAGGTGTCGCGCATCAAGGCGTGGATGGCGAAGAAAGAGGCGCGGATCGAATAGGCGGTCAGCACCACAGCGAGCGGCTTCGGCGTCAGGATCGCACGGCAGATGTCGGTCAGCGCCGGCAAATCTTCGAACAGATGCCAGACCTCGCCCTTCGGTCCGCGGCCATAGGCGGGCGGGTCGAACAGGATGATGTCGTAGCGGCTGCCGCGGCGCTCCTCGCGCTCGGCGAATTTCACGGCATCGTCGACGATCCAGCGGATCGGCCTTTGCGACAGGCCCGCCATCTCCTGGTTTTCGCGCGCCCAGCCGATCGCCTTCTTGGAAGCATCGACATGGGTGACCTCGGCGCCGGCACGCGCCGCCACCAGCGAGGCAAGACCGGTATAACCGAACAGGTTCAGCACCTTCACCGGCCGTTTTGCCGCCGCAATCAGCCCGGCCATGTGGTCCCAGTGCGAGGCCTGCTCGGGAAAGACACCGACATGGCGAAACGAAGTGAAGCGGCCGAGATAGTCGATGCCGTCATGCTTCATCGGCCAGGTCTCGCCGAGCGGCGTCTTCGGAAAGCGCCAGCGGCCGATGCCTTCCTCGTCGGTATCGCCGGTGAAAATGGCATCGGCGCGTTCCCAGTCCCTGGCCGGCAATGCCTTTTGCCAGATCGCCTGGCCCTCCGGCCGAACGATGCGGTAGGGGCCGTATTGCTCGAGCTTTTCTCCGGCGCCGCTGTCGAGCAGCGCGTAATCCTGATTGGCGCCGACTTCGAGGATCAGCGGCAGATGTTCGGCAGGCAGCGCGCCATCGCGGCGCGAAAGTGGGCGCGGCGCTGCTTTCTGCTCGGACCGGTCCTGCGGTTTCGTCTCCGGACCAGCGGTTGGATTGGGGTCGCGCCGCCGCGGCTGCTCTATCCCGCCTTTTTTCGCGGGCGGGCGGCTGTCGCGGCGTTTGTCGCGAAAAGGTTTCAAGAAGGCGCATCTCCGGACGGCGGCTGCGCCGCTTCTGCCACAGCGAATTGACCGGCGCAACAAAAGGGCTGCAGGCGTTTGCGAACGGATCAGCCACGCCTGATCGACAGCAGCCCGACTGCGAGCGCGATGAAACCGACGGCCTTGAAGCCGGTGACGACCATATGGCCGGCTTCCCAGCGGCTCCGGATAGCTTCGAAATTGCCCGGGATCGGTCCAGGCACCCAGGTGGCCAGGACATCGTTTGCCGGTTTGACGAGCGCAACCCACGCGACAAGCGCCATCAGATAAAGCATGGTGGCGGCCAACACCCACCAGAATGCCGGGCGGTCGCCGCGCAGCATCCATGCGAGGAGCCCCGGACAGGCGACGGCCGCCACGTCCAGCGGTGCGCCGACAGTCAAAAAGAACTGGAACTGAGCATTGAAGACCGTGGTTTCTCGCCAGAGCGAAGGCGGCCATCTGGTCAGCCGCGGCACCGATTCCAGTACGTGGGCGAAGGATGGTCCGAGGCTTAGGGCAGCAACGGTGGCGGTCAAAACAGACCAGAACAACAGAAGACCGCGTATATCCATAATGGCCAGACAACGGCGTCAGGCCGCATACGTTCCGGTCGGCGATCATCCTGCTTGCCGCCGAAAGCGCAGGCGCACTATCGTCCATCCAAATTGGGCATCCATCCAAACCGGGTTGCGATCCATGTCCCGCGCCGAACGCCTGCTCGACTTGATCCAGATCCTGCGCCGGCATCGCCGGCCAGTCAGCGGCCGCAGCCTTGCCGGCGAAATGGGTGTGTCGATCCGCACGCTCTATCGCGATATCGCCACGTTGCAGGGGCAGGGCGCACCGATCGAGGGCGAGGCGGGGCTGGGTTACGTGCTCAGGCCAGGCTTCATGCTGCCGCCCTTGATGTTCACCGACGAGGAGATCGAGGCGATCGTGCTCGGTTCGCGCTGGGTGGCCAAGCAGCCGGACTGGCGGCTTGCCAACGCCGCCACCGACGCGCTGGCCAAGATCGCCGCCGTGCTGCCGGACGATTTGCGCGAAGAGCTCGATGCCTCGACGCTGCTGGTCGGGTCGCGCACCGAGGTCACCGAAGGCATCGATCTCGGCGTGGTGCGGCAAGCCATCCGCGAGGAGCACAAGTTGAGCTTTGTCTATCGCGATGCCGGCGGCGCTGCCTCCGAGCGCACCGTCTGGCCGTTTGCACTCGGCTTCTTCGACAAGGTGCGCGTCGTCGCGGCGTGGTGCGAGATGCGCCAGGATTTCAGGCACTTTCGCGCCGATCGGATATCCGGCCTCAACGCCACCGAGACGCGTTATCCGCGCCGTCGCCAGGTGCTGCTCAAAGAATGGCGGGCGACGCTCGACAAGCCAAGCTAAGGCTGCCGCTCAGTTAAGACTGCTGCCAGAATCTGGCAGTGGTGCACGCTATGCTGCTCCAGTCGAAACCATCTGGAGAGCAATTCATGACACCGCCCAATTTCGTCATCCTCTATGTCGACAAGCCTGAGCAAAGCGGCGCCTTCTACAGCGCGCTGCTCGGACGCGAGCCGGTCGACACCTCGCCGACCTTCGTGTTGTTCGTGCTCGACAACGGCTTCAAACTCGGCCTCTGGTCGCGTCATACCGTAGAGCCGGCCGCGGCGGCCGCAGGCGGTGGCGCCGAGGTCGTCTTTGCGTTGGATACGCCTGGCGCTGTCGACACCACCCATGCCGAGTGGGCCGACCGTGGGCTGACCATCCTGCAGAGCCCGACCGACATGGATTTCGGCCGCACCTTCGTCGCGCTCGATCCGGACAACCACCGGCTACGGGTTTATTGGCAAAAGGAGTAAGGCAGTAGGGCAGTAGGGCAGTAGGCGAGAGCAAAGTAGCACTAGGCGCGGCGCCGCACGATTAGCACGGTTTCCTACTGCCCTACTGCCCTACTGCCCTACTGCCCTACTGCCCTACTGCCCTACGCTTGCGCGATACACGGCAATGCCGGCGGCCAGGTCCTCGAGGGCCGCGCCGACCGACTTGAACAGCGTGATCTCGTCATTGCCCTGCCGGCCTTTTTTCTGGCCGCGTGCCAGTTCATAGAGGTCGGCGACGATGGCTTGCGGCTTCAGCACGCCGGAGGCCAGCGGCTGGACGATGTCGCCGGCTTCCTTGGTGGCGCCGGCGCGGGTGTCGACATAGACGCGGGCGCGTGCAATCGCGTCGTCGTCGCTTTCGCGCATCGCCGGCGTGAAGCCGCCAACCAGATCGACATGGGTTCCCGGTTTCAAGAGTACCCCTTTGATCAGTGGCGCGGTGGTGATGGTCGCCGATGACACGATATCGGCCTGGCCGAGTTCGACGTCGAGATCGCCTGCGGCGTCGGCCGCAAAACCCTCGGCACGCAATTTTGCCGCGACCTTTTCGGCATTGGCCGGCGTGCGGTTCCAGATGCGGATGTTCTTGATCGGCCGCACCGCCGAATGCGCCTTTGCAAGGAATGGCGACAGCGCGCCGGCGCCGACCACCAGCAGCCGTGATGCGTCTTCGCGGGCCAGATAGGACGCGGCCAGTGCCGAGGCGCAGGCGGTGCGCCACTGCGTCAGCCGCTGGCCATCGATCAAGGCCTGAGGCTCGCCGGTGGCGCCGTCCAGCAACAGGTAGAGGCCCATCACCGCAGGCTTGCCGACGGCGTTGTTGTCGGGCGACACTGTGACGATCTTGACGCCGATATGGCCATCGGCCGAGGTGCCGGCGTTGAAGTCGGTCCAGGCCGGCATCAGAAGCAGCGTCGAGGCGGCACCGTCGGGCCGCTCGACCGTGTGATGATGCCTGACCGGCTGCACGGCGCCGTCGCGAAAAGCGGCGCGCAATGTCTCGACCAGCCCGGGAAAGGTCAGCGCGCGGTCGACCTCGGCGGCGGAAATGGTCAGCATGATGGCTCCGTGGAGAAATAGGCCGGTTGCGCTTCCTGCCCGAGCCGCGGCTCAGTTCATCGGCTTCGGCAAGGCCGGGCCCTGCGCCGCTGTGGGCGCGCGGCTGACTGCCAGACGCAGGTTCTCGGCCTCGGCGGCGCGCTGGCGCGCCAGCTTGCGGTAGCGGCCCTGCTTGATCCAGGTCGCCAGGCTGCCGACGATCATGCCGATGGCCAGCGCCAGGAACAGGAAAATGAACAGCGGCACGGTCAGCGTCAGCGCCGGATTGCCGGGATTGAACGGATCGAGCGTGAAGGCCACCGGTTCGCGGTTGGCGACGGCCAGCGCAATCAGGATGACGGCCAGCGGCACGAAAACCACGATGAGGATGAAGCGATTGAACATGTTTTTCCGTTCGGAAGAAAAGGCAGCAACGGGTCGGCGGGCGCCGCGCCTATTTGCCTCCGTTCAGCCTTTCACGCAATTCCTTGCCGGTCTTGAAGAACGGCACCCATTTCTCCTCGACCTCTACGGATTCGCCGGTGCGCGGATTGCGGCCGGTGCGGGCAGGGCGGTTTTTCACCGAAAACGCGCCGAAGCCGCGCAACTCGACCCGGTTGCCCTCGGCAAGCGCGTCGGTGATTTCATCGAAGATGGCGCCGACAATGTTTTCGACATCGCGCAGGAAAAGATGCGGATTGCGCGTGGCGATGATCTGCACAAGTTCGGATTTGATCATGAAAAGGCTCCCCGTGAAAGCAGTGCCGCCGAAATTATCAGAATGATTTTATTTGCTTTTTCACTCCCAAGCGGCTCCTCAAGGGTGCCAGACGGAAACGAGACCGTCAAGAAACAAGCGGTCCGCTCCAATTTCGTGAAGGACGTCGCCGCCATGGCCAGGCAGGCCAAGCGCAGCGCCGACGGTCTGCGCCATCGCCTTGGAGAACAGGAAACCACCGCGTTTTTCCGTGTCCTTCCATTCCACCACCTTGAGCTTGGCATCGACACCCTTGCCTGCAAGCCAGTCGATCGCTTCGGCCTCGCCGCCGACCGCGTCGATCAATCTGTTGGTGACCGCCTGCCGGCCGGTGAAGATCGACCCGTCCGCGAGCGCCAGCGCCTCCGGCTTGGTCATGTTGCGGCGCTCGGCGACGATGCCGACGAACCAGTCGTAGCTGTCGAGAATGAGTTTGCGGACCATGGCGCGTTCATCGTCATTGGTCGGCTTGAAGGGGGAAGGCGAGGCCTTCAAGGGCGAGGATTTCACCTCCTCCAGCTTGACGCCGAGCTTGTCCATGAGGCCGCTGACGTCCGGATACTGGATCAGAACGCCGATCGAGCCGACGATCGAGGATTTGCGTGCGACAATATGGTCGGCCGCGGTGGCTATCATGTAACCCGCCGACGCCGCGAGCGTGCCGACCTCGGCCACCACCGGCTTGTCGGCGGCGAGCTTGCGCACTGCCTCGTAGATCGACTCGCCACCGACGGTGGTGCCGCCGGGTGAATCGATCGACAGGATCACAGCCTTGACGCGCGGCGACTGACGGATGGCTTCCAGCCGCTTGATCAGTTCTTCGTCTTCGGTGATGGTACCTTCGATCTTGACCTTAGCGATGTGGTCGACAGCCGCGCCGGTGAATTCGTCACCATAAATCCACGCGGAAAAGGCGATCAGCCCGGCTGCGGCGACAAGAATCGCCGCAACACGCCAGAATGTCAGCTTGCGGCGCAAGCGGCGGCGGTCGATCAGGTCGTCGGCTCTCAATGCCATGGTCAGCCTCGTAGTCGGTGGGAGCAGATGCTTTTAAAGCAACCATTCGCGCCCGGCTACCGTTTCCTGACGGCCTTCGCCAAAGCCGTCTTCGGCGTTCGGGCAAGCTTCAATCTGTCGCGTTCCACAGGCTCTAACACTGTGCGCCCATATCTGGTATGAGGTTCAGGCTGCGCTGGGGCCATTTTCGTTGTATAGGGGCGGCTGTCATATTTTTGCGGTTTTCCTCGGCTTGTGCTTGCTTGAGGGTGCCGGCACCCCACCTATAGGGCGGCCTGGCGGGCAGGGGTTTAGAAGAAGCAGTCATGTTAGCGGGACCAATCGAACCGACCAACACCGAGACGGAGTTGGCTCCCAAGGCCGCAGGCCGGGCGCGGGTCGACGCCTTTGACATCGCGCAGCGTCATTCGCGCCGGGTGCGGATCCTCAAGCTGGCCGTGCCGCTGGTCGCCGCCCTGATCGCGGTCGCGTTTCCGGTCTATTCCTATCTCATGGCTCCCGCTGCAATCGAGGTGCAGGCCGACGGCGGCTCCTTTGCCAATGGCAAGCTGGTGATGGCCAATCCCAAGCTCAACGGCTTCACCAAGCAGAACCTGCCCTATTCGATGACGGCCCTGCGCGCCATACAGGACGTCAGCAAACAAGGCATCATCGATCTGGAAGGCATCAAGGCCAGGCTGCCGATTGCGGCCGACAACACGGCCGCCATCGATGCCGCGCGCGGCACCTATGATCGCGACGGCAACACGTTCAGCCTGACCAGCGACGTGACGGTATCGACCACGGATGGCGTGGTGGCAAAATTCAAATCAGTCTATCTCGACATGGGCGAAGGCACTATGAAGACAAGCGAACCCGTCGATGTCAGCCGCGGCGGGTCGCGGATCAGGGCGGATTCGATGTCGGTCCAGGACAATGGCAAGGTCCTGGTTTTCGAGAACAAGGTGCGCGTCGACATCGATCCCGCCAGTTTGAAGGCGGCAGAGGCAAAGAGCGGAGAGACCAATGCGGTTCAGTAGTTCGGCACGGCGCCTCGCCGCGGTTTCGGCGTTGCTGACCCTCGGGCTGCCATTGGGGCTCACCCTGGGGACGGCTTCGTCGCTGGCGCAGTCCAGCGCCACCAGCCAAATGTCCGGCCTCAGGCTGTCGGGCGACAAGCCGATCCAGATCGAAAGCGACAAGCTCGAGGTGCGCCAGGCGGAAAGCGTCGCCGTCTTCACCGGCAACGTCAACGTCGTCCAGGGTCCAACCGTACTCAAGGCCGGCAAAATGACGGTCTATTACGTCAGGGATGCAGCCGCCGCCAAAGGCGCCGAGCCGGCGGGTGCCGCGGCGATGACCGGATCCGCCAACATCGACCATCTCGTGGTCGACGATAAGGTCTACATCAAATCGGACAATCAGGTTGCCACCGGCGACCGCGGCACCTTCGACATGAAGACCGAGGTGCTGGTGCTTTCGGGCAGCAAGGTCGTGCTCTCGCAAGGCGACAACGTGCTTGTCGGCTGCAAGCTTACCGTGCAGATGAAGAGCGGCCTTGCCCAGGTCGACGCCTGCGGCGGCCGCGTCATGATGTCGATCACGCCGCAGGCGAAGTCTGGAGCAGCGAAACCCTGATGACCGGCATATCGTCGCTGCTGGCGCGTCTTCCAGGGCGCGCCGCCAGCAAACTTGCGGCACCGGCCAGGGTCACCGTCGAAGCGGCAAAGTTCAAGGGAACCTTGATCGCCAAGGGGCTGACCAAAAGCTACAAGGGCCGCAAAGTCGTCAGCGGCGTGACGCTGGGCGTGCGCGCCGGCGAGGCGGTTGGGCTGCTCGGCCCCAATGGCGCCGGCAAGACCACCTGTTTCTACATGGTGACCGGGCTGGTGCCGGTCGACGAAGGCACCATCGAAATCGACGGCTTCGACGTCACGTCGATGCCGATGTATCGCCGCGCCCGTCTCGGCATCGGCTATCTGCCGCAGGAAGCGTCGATTTTTCGCGGCCTGAACGTCGAGCAAAACATCCGGGCCGTGCTCGAAGTGGTCGAAAAGAGCCGCAAGGAGCGTGAGCGCCTGCTCGACGAATTGCTCGAGGAATTCCACATCAGCCATCTGCGCAAGGCTCCATCGCTGTCGCTCTCCGGCGGTGAGCGGCGGCGCCTCGAAATTGCCCGTGCGTTGGCAACCCGCCCCGCCTACATGCTGCTCGACGAACCGTTCGCCGGCATCGACCCGATCGCCGTCGCCGACATCCAGCAGCTCGTGCGCCACTTGACGGCACGTGGCATCGGCGTGCTGATCACCGACCACAATGTGCGTGAGACCCTTGGCCTGATCGACCGCGCCTACATCATCCATGCCGGTCAGGTGCTGACCCATGGCCGAGCCGACGAAATCGTCGCAAATGCCGATGTGCGGCGGCTTTATCTTGGCGAGGGATTTACGCTCTAAATGCGAAATTCCGGTTCGAACGGGATTTCCGGCGTAGTCCGGCAGCTTTTTCTTCGATTTTCTGCCTGAAAAACGCGCTGGCAGGCGAGTTTTTCCGCACCTCGCCTTGACAAGCAAAAGCCGGGCCAGTTTCTATGCTGGCCTGGAAAATTCTTTCCAGCAGTGCGGGCGCGTAGACGGGGCGTTGAAACCGAACCATGGCGTTGGCGGCAAAACTACAGCTACGACAGTCGCAGTCGCTGGTGATGACGCCGCAGCTGATGCAGTCGATCCGCCTGCTGCAGTTCACCCACCTCGAGCTGGAACGCTTCATCGACGACGAGATCGAACGCAATCCCCTGCTGGAACGCGCCGAACCGCAGGACGACGCCGCCAGCGACCAGGCGCAGAAGAGCGACGCCGCATCGGAACCGGCCGCCGACGGCGACTGGTTCGAAGCGGAGACGGCGTGGAGCGCCGAGGCGATCTCGGAAAAGCTCGATACGTCGCTGGAAAACCTGTTTCCCGACGATCCTGGAACGAGCGAGCGGCTCGGCCCCGACCTGACGGCGCAATGGAAATCGGCGTCCGGCAATAGTTCCGCCTCTTCCTCCGACGGCTTCGACGTCGCGGATATGGCGGCGGCTGCCATCACGCTGCGCGACCATGTCGGCGAGCAGGTGGCGCTCGCCTTCGCCGATCCGGCCGCGCGCCTGATCGCCAGCGAGCTTGCCGACGGCCTCGATGAGGCCGGCTACATGCGTGCGGACATGGCCGAGATCGCGGCCCGCCTCGGCACGGACCCCCCGGCGGTGGCAATGGCGCTGGCGATTTGCCAGACATTCGAGCCCGCCGGCATCTTCGCCCGCGACCTCGCCGAATGCCTGTCGCTGCAGCTTGCCGTGCGCGACCGGCTCGATCCGGCGATGAGGGCATTGATCGCCAATCTCGAACTCCTGGCACGGCGCGATTTCCAGACGCTGAAGCGGATTTGCGGTGTCGACGAGGAGGATCTGCTCGACATGCTGGCCGAGATCCGGGCGCTCGACCCGCGGCCGGGAATGGCGTTTTCGCGCGGTGCCAGCGATGCGATCGTGGCCGACGTCGAGGTGCGCGCAGCCAATGACGGCAGCTGGACGGTCGAGCTCAACGCCGAGACGCTACCGCGCGTGCTGGTCGATCACATCTATTTCGCTCAGGTCACGCCGCATGCGAAAAACCAGGCGGAAAAGGATTTCCTCGCCGAATGCCTGCAGAATGCCAACTGGCTGACGCGCAGCCTCGACCAGCGGGCGAAGACTATCCTGAAGGTCGCCTCCGAGATCGTGCGCCAGCAGGACGCTTTTCTCGTCCACGGCGTGCGGCACCTGAAGCCGCTCAACCTGCGCACGGTGGCGGACGCTATCGGCATGCACGAATCGACGGTCAGCCGGGTCACGGCAAACAAATACATGCTGACGCCGCGCGGCGTGTTCGAGCTGCGCTATTTCTTTACCGCCTCGATCGCTTCGTCGGGTGGCGGCGATGCGCATTCGTCGGAAGCGGTGCGCGACCGCATAAAGCAGCTGATCGACGAAGAGAAAGCCGTCGATGTGCTTTCCGACGATGCCATCGTGGACATGCTGCGGGAAAGCGGCGTCGACATTGCCAGGCGCACGGTTGCCAAATACCGGGAAGGCATGAACATACCCTCTTCGGTGCAACGGCGGCGCGAAAAACGCGCTTTGGCCAGCGCCGGCCGTTGAACTCCGGCAGAATTTCCACAGCTTTCGCGTTCATTGACAAGCGGCAACGAAGTGGCTAGAAGCCCGCCCGCATGAGACGGGCTGGCGAGTGGATTTGAGTTCGCTGATGCCCGCACGAGGGATGGTCCGTCACGACGTAGGCCACGGACGGCCAAGAAGGCGGCTTGTGATCAACCGGAAAGTTCGGATTTAAAATCGGCGCAAGTGACGCCGCAAAGCTTGTGCGCACGGACCACGAGTATAAACTCGGGACAGTTTGAAGCCTGAGCAAGGAAGGTCAGTTTTCAGATGACACTGCGCATATCGGGAAAACACATGGATATCGGCGATGCGTTCCGTACGCGCATCAACGACCGTGTCGGGGAAGTGATCGGGAAATATTTCGATCGGGGCTTTTCAGGGCAAATCGTAGTCGTCAAATCGGGGTCGCGCTACACGGCCGATTGCATGATCCGGCTGGATTCCGGTGCTTCGCTGCAGGCGACCGGCGATGCCCAGGATCCGACGCTTGCCTTCGATGCCGCGGCGGACCGTCTGGAAACCCGCCTCAGGCGCTACAAGCGCCGGCTGAAGTCGCACAATTCAGGCAATAGCAATGGCGAACTCACCGACGTCGCCTATACGGTGATGGCCCCGCTTGCCGATGACGACGAGGAGATACCGGAGAATTTCGCGCCGGCCATCGTCGCCGAATCGACCATGACGCTGCGGACCATGTCGGTGGCGTCAGCCGTGATCGAGCTCGACACCAAGGACAGCCCGGTCCTGGTCTTCCGCAATGCCGGAAACGACCATCTCAACATCGTCTATCGCCGGCCGGACGGGAATATCGGCTGGATCGACCCGTCTACGGCCAAGGTCGCGCAGGGGTAAAAACCAGCCGCACGCAAGCGTGGGGACTGGCGACGGCAGGCGAACAAGGGATTTCAAGCATGGATCTGAGCGATCTCGTCAACGTTCCGGCAATCATGCCGGCGTTGAAGGCGAACTCCAAAAAGCAGCTGCTGCAATTGCTGTCTGAAAGGGCGGCGGCAATTTCCGGCATTCCGGAGCGGGAGGTGTTCGACACCATCCTGCAACGCGAGCGGCTGGGTTCGACCGGCGTCGGCAACGGCATCGCCATTCCGCATGGCAAGCTGGCCGGGGTGAAGCGGATCGCTGGAGTTTTTGCCCGGCTGGAGACACCGGTCGATTTCGAGGCCCTCGACGATCAGCCGGTCGACCTGGTGTTTCTGCTTTTGGCCCCCGAAGGTGCCGGCGCCGACCACCTCAAGGCGCTGTCGCGCATCGCGCGGGTGCTGCGCGATGCCGACACGGTTGCCAAGATCAGGGGCACGCGCGATGCCGTGGCTATCCACGCGCTGCTGTCGGATACACAGGCCTCGCACGCCGCCTGAGTTGAGTGGACCCGTTGAAGGGCCGCCGTGAGCGGCCCTGTCCGTTTCAGCCAGATCGGCGCGCCGTGTTGTTAGTGGATAGCGACGGGGGTCAGATCGTTTTCCAAGGCGCCGGCCAGCGCCCGGTCGCGAGCATCCGAAAGCAGGATCGGCTGGCCGTTGGCGGCAAACAGGGCCCACAGTTCCAGCCCGGGCGCGATTTCGCCGAGGCCCGGGAAACGGCCGCGCAGATCGTCGCTCGACACTTTCCTGAGATAGGCGACCGAACCTTCGCCGAGATGAGCGAATTCGCCGCTGGTCATGATGATATTTTCGTCAGTTCTGGTCATTTCAAGCCTCCTTGCCGCGAGACGCCGCTCAAGGCCATCCCGCATGAGAGCTATCGGCAAAACTCAGTCTTTCACCGATATGTTTATTTTTCGTACCAGCCGTTCGGACTCCGGCCGATCGAGATCGATCGACAAGAGGCCGTTCTTCAATTCCGCCGCAATCACCCGCATGCCGTCGGCCAGCACGAAACAGCGCTGGAACTGGCGCGCGGCGATGCCGCGGTGGAGGAATTCGCGCTCGGTGTCGTCGTTCTGACGGCCGCGCACGACCAACTGGTTCTCCTCCGTGGAGACATCGAGATCGCTTTCCGCGAAACCGGCGACGGCGAGCGTGATGCGCAGCCTTTCGGTTTTGCCGTCGGCACCGCTGAGGCGCTCGATGTTGTACGGAGGATAGCTGTCACCCGACTTCGCCAAGCGCTCCAGTGTCTTTTCCATGGAATCGAAACCGAGGAGAAGCGGGCTGGAAAAAGGCGTCATTCGGCTCATGTTACAGTGTCCTCTCAAGAGCGACATAAAGTGGAAAAACCCGGATGGCATTTTTCCCGATGGTCTTGATATGGTCCGCCGCCCGGCAGACTTCAAGCCGTCACACGTCCCGCCCAAAAAGACTTGCCAAAACAAGGAATTGAAATGCCCCAATCCCGCAGGATCATCATCGACACTGACCCCGGCCAGGACGATGCCGTCGCCATATTGCTGGCGCTCGGCAGCGCCGAGCTGGAGATCGTCGGCATCACCGCGGTGGCCGGCAACGTGCCGCTGAAACTCACCGAAAAAAACGCACGCAAGATCTGCGAGTTGGCCGGCCGGCCGGATGTCAAGGTCTATGCAGGCGCCATCCGGCCGCTGGCGCGTGAACTCGTCACCGCCGAGGAAGTGCATGGCAAGACCGGCCTCAACGGACCGCAACTGCCTGAGCCAAAGATGAAGCTGCAGGATCAGTATGCGGTCGATTTCATCGTCGAGACGCTGATGAAGGAGGAGACCGGCACGATCACGCTTTGCGCGCTCGGGCCGCTCACCAATGTTGCGCTGGCGCTGATCCGCGAGCCGAAAATCGCGCCGCGCATCAAGGAGATCGTGCTGATGGGCGGCGGCTTCTTCGAGGGCGGCAACGTCACGCCGACTGCCGAGTTCAACATCTATGTCGACCCGCATGCCGCCGATGTCGTGTTCAAATCCGACATTCCGATCGTGATGATGCCGCTCGACGTCACCCACAAGGCGCTGACCACCGCCAAGCGCACGAAGGCTTTCCGCAAGCTCGGCACCAGGGTCGGCACGGCGACGGCGGACATGCTGGAATTCTTCGAACGCTTCGACGAAGAGAAATACGGCACCGATGGCGGCCCGCTGCACGATCCTTGCGTCATCGCCTATCTGTTGAAGCCGAAGCTGTTCAAGGGCCGCAACTGCAATGTCAGCGTGGAAACTGCCTCGGAGCTCACCATGGGCATGACGGTGATCGACTGGTGGGGAGTGACCAAGCGGCCGAAGAACGCCATGGTGATGCGCGACATCGATCATGATGCGTTTTTCGCGCTGTTGCTGGAAAGGCTGGGGCGGCTTTAGTGCCGCTCAGTCATTGAGCAGGCGGTAGGTGCTGGTGCCGTTATTGCGGTGCTGTTGTTCGATCGAGACTTCCGATCCGATCATGTGGGGCGTCTCCACCTCACCATCGATAAATACCAGTGCGTTGCCGTCATGGAGACGGACTTCATATCTATAATAAAGTCCATGGCCGACGGAACCTTTCGGATGAGGCATCGTCGCAACATCTTCGACGATGCCTCCTATGCGTTGCGTGCCCATGATCGGGCTATTCTGTCTTGTTACAATCGCCACGGCGGCCACAAGAGCGAATGAGCAAAAGAAAGCGACGCCAACGACTGTATCGCGAAACTCTTCCCGAAGCAGAAGAAGGCGGTTTCTAAGAGAAAGATTCGTCGGCCCCATCACTTAGAGTTGAATAGCGTAAGGGCTTTGTTCAAGAGCGATTTCTTCGAAGAGAGCTCTGTCACTCGTTTACCTTCGAAAACAGCTTCATTGATCGATCGCCGTTCAATTTGGAAATCGGTAGAAGACAAAGCCATTGTCGCGCGTGACGCGCTCGATGCCGACGTGCGAGCCGATCAGGCGCGGACGATCGTCGTCGATGAAAACAGATGAGCCGTCTTCAAGGACCAGCATGTAGACACTTCGGCCTTTGCCCCAATGGGCACTTTTGACGGCTGCATCGATTGGGTCCACCGAGCGGATCGGGCTGGCGTTATTCGTCCACTTGAGCGGATCGAGGGCCAACACCGCCGCAAACAAAGCAACAATCAGGATCACGCCGATCGCGTGCCTTTTCACATCCACAAAAGTCCATGGCACCGGCATGAATCCCCAACTGTCGATTCATGTGGTGCACAGAAGGCTGACTTTCAATCGGGCTTCCTGTTCCAGGAGATTGCTATTTGCGTCCCGGCTCGCGGCTGTTACTTCGCCTTGGAAAACGCCAGCCACAGGCCGCCGCCCACCAGGAAGCTGCCGCTGATTCGCGACAAGAGCTTGACGCGGCCGGCCGAGAGCAGGCGTCCGGCGCGGCCGGCGGCCAACGCGTAGGTCGAATCCGAGACGGCGGCGAAGATCATGGCGGTGAGACCCATGACGCCGATCTGTAACGCGTAATTGCCTTCGGGGGCGATGAACTGCGGAAAGAAGGCGCCGAAGAACACCAGCGTCTTCGGATTGCTGATCGCCACCAGCAGGCCCTGCAGGAAGAAGCCGCCGCGCGGCTTTTTAGCCGATCCGTCGGCGTTCAGCTTGCCTTTCGAGCGGAACATCTGCACGCCCATCCAGATCAGGTAGGCGGCGCCGATCAGCCGGACCCATTCGAACCAGTGGCCCATGCCGGCGATAAGCGAGGTCAGCCCGATGCCGACGATGGCGATCATGATGGCCAGCCCGGCCTGGGTGCCGGCGACATTGGCGAGGCCGGCGCGCGAGCCGTGGCGGATGCTGTTGGCGATGATCAGCGTGACCGTCGGCCCCGGCACAAGAATGATGACGATGCAAGCGACGACGTAGGTGGCGTAGAGTTCCAGCGACATTTTTCCCTCCGCAGAATGCCGCTCGTGCGGCGCGCTGTCGCGATCAATGCATGGCGATGAGTTGCGTGCAAGCCGGCGAGGCGCCGACAATGCGGAGCTGATTTCAGCAGGCGCCGGCCTGCCATGGTAGCGTTGCCTCATAGGCGGCAGCCGCCCCCAGCACCGAGAGGTCAGCGCGTGGCCGCCCGATCAATTGCATGCCCATCGGCCTGCCCTTGGGGTCGAAGCCCACCGGCACATTGATCGCCGGGCAGCCGCCGAGCGTGGCGAACGCTGAAACCTGCATCCAGCGATGATAGCTGTCCATGGCACGCCCGGCCACTTCCCTTGGCCAGTGGGTGGAGACCTCGAAAGGGAAGACCTGCGCGGTCGGCAGCGCGATGAGATCGAATCGATCGAAGAGCGACAGCAGGGTTTTGTGCCATGACGAGCGCCTCACCGTGGCGGCGTGGATCTGCGGTGCGGTGAGGCCCAGTGCATGTTCCACTTCCCACACGGCCTCCGGCTTGAGAAGGCGGCGTTTCAAGGGATCGTCGTAATGCACCTTGAGCGCACAACCGCTGCTCGCCTGGCGAAGCGTTACAAAGGCCTGCCACAGCGCTTCGAACTCGAATTCCGGCATCAGCGGCTCGGCCTCGAAGGATAGATCCGCTAATCGGCCGAGTGCTGCCTCGCAAAGCTGTAGAATGCCTGCTTCAATCGGCAGATGACCGTCAAGATCGCCGAGCCAGGCGATGCGCCCGCCGGCCGCCCGCGATTCCAGCCCTTCGAGGAACGAGCCTGGCTTATCATGCGACAGCGGCGCGCGAGGATGATAGCCGGCCTGAACGTCGAGCAGCAGGGCGATGTCGCGCACGTTACGCCCCATCGGCCCTTCGACGCCCATTTGCGCATGAAACACATCAAGATCAGGGCCGGCCGGTACCAATCCCTGCGACGGGCGGAAGCCATAGACATTGTTGTAGGCAGCGGGATTGCGCAGCGAACCGCCGAAGTCGCTGCCATCGGCAATGGGAACCATGTCGAGCGCCAGCGCGACCGCCGCGCCGCCGCTCGAGCCGCCGGCGGTCAGCGCTGGGTCGAACGCGTTGAGCGTCTGTCCAAACACGGTATTGTAGGTGTTGGAGCCGAGCCCGAATTGGGGAACGTTGGTCTTGCCGATGATGATGGCGCCGGCCTGCCGAACACGCTCGACGAAGAAGTCGTCTTCCTCAGGCACGAAATCGGCGAAGATCGGCGAGCCGAAGGTGGTTCTCAGGCCTTTTGTCAGCGCAAGATCCTTGATCGCGATCGGCAGACCGAACAGCGATCCGGTATCTGCTCCTCGCGCCAAATGAGCGTCTGCCTCGTCGGCCTCGCGCAGGATGTCGGCACGCTCACGCAATGAAACGATGGCGTTGACCTGTGGGTTCACCGCCTCGATCCGGTCCAGGAATGCAGCGATCACTTCGCGCACCGAAAGCTGCCGGCGCCTGATCCTGTCGGCCAGTTCCACGGCGGACAGGCGGCAGATGTCGCCGGCGGGCGGCACGGCATGCCTGGTGGTCGGGCGCGTGGCTGTCATCGCGCTTCAGCCGGCAGATGTCGGCATGGCGGCGTCGACATCCCTGGCCAGCGGGATGGCAGGCTGGGCGCCGGCTTTCAGGCAGGCCAGCGAACCGGCTGCGGCAGCGCGGGCAAGCGCCTGGTCGAGCGGCAGGCCTGCCGCCAGTCCGGCAGCAAAATAGCCGCAGAACGTGTCGCCGGCGCCGACCGTGTCGAGCGGAGTGATCTTCAGCGCCGGAACCATCAGGAGATCGTCCGGCGTCGCGGCGAGAACGCCGTCTGGGCCAAGCGTGACGACGATGGTGCGGCCAGTTCTCGAGGCATAGTCGCGCATCCGTGCCGGGCGGTCGCGGCCACTCAACGACAGCGCCTCACCATAGAGGTCGAACTCGGTCTCGTTGGCGACGAGATAGTCGGCCTTGCCGAGGAAGCCGGCCGCGTCGCCGTGGAAAGGTGCGGTGTTGAGCACGGTGACCGCGTTGGCCGTCCTTGCCGCGTCAAGCGCTGTCTCGACCGTTTGCAACGGGACCTCCAACTGCAGCAGCACGACATCGCCGTTTTTCAGGAAAGCCTTGGAAAGGTCACCCGGCACGACCGAATCATTGGCGCCCGCCACGACGGCGATCACGTTCTCGCCGTCGGCGCCGACCATGATCAACGCGGTACCCGTCGAGGCAAAGGTCTCGCCGACGCCGGACAGGTCGATCTTGCCGTCGCGCAGCAGCGCCAAAGCCTCGCCGGCGAAGCTGTCCTTGCCGACCGCGCCGACCATGCGCACCTTGGCGCCGGCGCGGGCGGCGGCCAGCGCCTGGTTGGCTCCCTTGCCGCCGGGGGCGGTGGCGAAACCGGAGCCGCGCACCGTTTCGCCGGGACCGGGCAAGCGGTCGACACTGGCGATGAGGTCGAGATTGATGGAACCGATGACGACGATCAAGAAGTGCCTCCCGCTAGCGCATGTCACTCTAATTGCGCGGGAAGCTACTCCGTAAGATCGCTGCTTGTCACCCTCGGGGCCCTTCGCTCCTATCGTTCCATTCGTTGGCTATTCAAGAAGAGACTTGTCCCGCCTCCCAGCCGAGGATGGCGCGTTTGCGCGTCAGGCCCCAATGGTAGCCGGTGAGCGCGCCGGACTTGCCGAGAGCCCGGTGGCACGGCACGACGAAGGACATCGGATTGGCACCGACCGCGGCACCGACAGCCCGGCTGGCGCTCGGTGCGCCGATGCGCGCGGCGATCGAGGAATAGGTGCAGGCCTTGCCCATCGGAATGCGCAGCAAGGCCTCCCAGACGCGGACCTGGAAGTCGGTGCCGATCATGACGACGCGCAGCGGCTGGTCGGCGCGCCACAGCGTCGGATCGAAGATGCGCGCGGCATAGGGCGCCGTCGCCGCCATGTCCTCGACATAGGTCGCATTCGGCCAGCGGCTGGACATGTCGGCAAAGGCCGCGCGCTCGCCGCCGGGGTCGTTGAAGGCGAGGCCGGCAAGGCCGCGGTCCGTCACCATGATCAAAGCGATGCCGAAAGGCGAGATATGATAGCCGTAGCGGATGGTGAGCCCTGCGCCGCGGGTCTTGTAGTCGCCCGGCGACATCGCTTCATGGGTGACGAACAGATCGTGCAGCCGGCCTGGGCCGGACATGCCGAGTTCGAACGAAGTTTCCAGCAGCGGCATGCCGGAATCCAGCAGTTTGCGCGCATGATCGAGGGTGACGGCCTGCAGAAAAGCCTTCGGCGACAGGCCGGCCCAGCGGGTGAACAGCTTCTGCAGCCCGGTCGGCGTCTCGCCGACCTCCTCGGCCAGCACTTCCAACGAAGGCTGGTCGCGATAGTCGAGGCTGATCTTTTCGATGGCACGACGGACGATTTCGTAGTCGCCGCCTTCAGGCGTGATGTCTTTCTGAAGGATTGCTGTCGTTTTGAGAGGCATTTGGGCGTTCATGGTAGTATCTCCTTGAGTGCGAATATCGTCCTTCGCGGCGCCGATCACCACCCGAAACTTGCTTTCCCGCAGCATGTACCCAGATAGAGTTGGCTTTGAATGGGGAGGACAATCATGGCCGGCGAGAAGATGCAGCTGACCAAGGAAAAAGAAACGCTGCTGATCACCGTCTACGGCAAGGCGCTGGAAAGCCGGCTTCCCAACTCGCTGCTGAAAGACCGCTTTGCGGACGAGGCGGTTCGCCGCATCGACTACGATTTCTCGCGGCTCAAGGTCGACAACAATCTCGGCGTCGGTCTGGCGATCCGGGCCAAGACGCTGGACGACTGGGTTTCGGCTTTTCTGGCGAACAACCCGAACGCCATTGTACTGCATCTCGGCTGCGGGCTGGACACACGAATATTCCGTATCGACCCGCCAGCCGGCGTCGACTGGTTCGACGTCGACTACGCCGAAGTCATCGAGCTCAGGCGCAAGCTCTACCCGATGCGCGAGCATTACCACCTGATCGGATCATCCGTCACGGAGCCTGGCTGGTTGGATGAAGTGCCCGGCGATCGCCCGGCGATGGTCGTGGCGGAGGGCCTGACCCCCTACCTTGCCGCTGACGAGGGCCCAAGACTGGTTTCGCGGCTTGTGTCGCATCTGGCCAGCGGCGAATTTATCTGCGATGCCTACAGCGACCTGGGTCTAAAGCTCGTGCGCCTCAACCGGTCGTTCCGCGCCACCGGAGCCGAACTCCACTGGGCGATCAACGATCCGCGCGACTTGGAACGGTCAGTGCCCGGCCTGCGGTTGGTCGAGGAAACGATGGCGTACAAACCCGAACATGCCGCCCGTGTGAGCTGGTTCGCCGGACTGGTCTTTCGCCTCTGGAGCCACGTTCCGGCTCTTCGGAGGGTCGGCAGGCTGTTGAGATTTCGGTTTTGATCGTCAGCGCGCCTTGGCGGTCGCCAGAGCGCGCGAAAATGCGGTGGCAAAACTTTCGCGGTCGTCGGGGTTGAGGAAGCCACCGATCGAGACTGTTTTTCCTTGCGCCTCGACCGCCATTCTGGTGATGCCGATTTCGGTGTGGCGGGCGATCGAAAAGCGTGCCCAGAACGGATTGAAGCGATGTGCTTCCGATTTGCCTGACGGGGCAGTCTTGCGGATATCGAGGCTGGTGCGAGACACCGACACCTCCTCGCGAGCCCGAGCGGCACGATAATTGGCGCGGAAGGCGATATAGATGGCAATAACATCGAGGCCGAAGAAGCCGAACACCGGCCAGGCGCCGCGCGACAGGAAAAACGCTCCGGTCACCAGCCACCCGAACAGCAATGCGCCCATCAGGATGACAAAGCCGGTCTTGCCCAGCGACCGGTGCGGTATCAGCAGCGCCTGGAAGAATGGCTCGTCGGCCTGAAATGAGGCGTTTGTGTCGCTCATTACAGAATATTATAGGAAAGCAATGACAAGCCCCAAGTCCAAAAACTCTTCGGCGCTAAAAAAAGACCTGTTGCCCGGCCGCCGCGACGGCTCGAACGCCAAGCCGCGTCCGCGGCCGGCGAGGTCGCGGGCGCTTTACAGCCCGGCCGAGGTGCATGAGATTTTCCGGCGCTTTTCCGTTCAGCGGCCGGACCCGAGAGGCGAACTCGAACATATCAACGCCTTCACGCTGCTGGTGGCGGTGGTGCTTTCGGCGCAGGCGACGGACGCCGGCGTCAACAGGGCGACGCGGGCGCTGTTCAAGATCGCCGACACGCCGCAGAAAATGCTGGCGCTGGGCGAGACCAGGCTCGGCGACCATATCCGCACTATCGGGCTGTGGCGCAACAAGGCCAAGAATGTCATCGCGTTGTCGGAAGCCCTGATCCGCGACCACGGCGGCAAGGTGCCCGATGATCGCGATCAACTGGTCGAGCTGCCGGGTGTCGGCCGCAAGACCGCCAATGTCGTGCTCAACGTCGCCTTCGGCCAGCATACGATGGCGGTCGACACGCACATCTTCCGCATCGGCAACAGGCTCGGCCTGGCGCCGGGCAAGACGCCGGAACAGGTCGAGCAAGGATTCCTGAAGATCATTCCGGACGAATATATGCGACATGCGCATCATTGGCTGATCCTGCACGGCCGCTATGTCTGCAAGGCGCGTAAGCCGGATTGCCCTGCCTGCGTCATCGCCGATATCTGCAAGGCCAAGGAAAAGACGACCAGCGTGCCTGCACCACTGGTCGAGATCGCGCCGCTCGGGCCAGTAGAGGCGGCTACTGAATCAGTGCCAGCCAAGTGACTCTGAAGTTCCTCCTATGTGGCGCCATCCACGTTCAGGAGCTCTCTTCGACAAACACCTCCTCGCGCTTCTTCCTGACCGCGGGGAGAAACACGATGACGAGCACGGCGAGCGCGATGAGGAGCAGGCTGGCGCTGATCGGTCTCGTCACGAAGGTACTCGGATCGCCGCGAGAGAGGATCATGGCGCGGCGCAGGTTTTCCTCGAGCAGCGGGCCGAGCACGAAGCCAAGCAGCAGCGGCGCGGGTTCGCAGCGCAGCTTGGTCAGGAGATAGCCAAGCAAGCCGAAGAGTGCGACTGCATAGAGGTCGTAGACGTTGGTGTTGACGCTGTAAACGCCGATCGAGCAGAACGCCATGATGATCGGGAAGAGCACGTAATACGGGATCGTAAGCAGTTTCACCCAAAGCCCGATTAGCGGCAGATTCAAGACGATCAGCATCAGATTGCCGATCCACATCGAGGTGATGATACCCCAAAACAGTGCAGGCTGTTCGATCGCAACATTGGGGCCGGGTACGATGCCCTGGATGATCATCGCGCCGATCATCAGCGCCATTACCGGGTTGGCCGGAATGCCGAGCGTCAGCATCGGGATAAAGGAGGTTTGTGCGCCGGCATTGTTGGCCGATTCCGGTCCGGCGACGCCTTCGATTGCGCCTTTGCCGAATTCCCCCGGACTTTTCGAGACACGTTTTTCGACGGTGTAGGAGGCAAAGGCGGCAAGGATCGCGCCGCCTCCCGGCAGGATGCCGAGCGCCGAACCGATGATTGTTCCGCGCACGATGGGGGCCGCCATGCGCCGAAAATCTTCGCGGGTCGGCATAAGGCCGGAGATCTTTCGGATCAGCACGGAACGCTCATGCTCGTTTTCGAGGTTGCGCAGTATCTCGGCGACGCCGAAGACACCGACCGCCACTGCGACGAAATTCAGCCCGTCGGCATATTCGCGGATGCCGAGCGTGAAGCGGGGCGTGCCGGTGTAGATATCCGTGCCGACAAGTCCGAGCAGCAGGCCGAGCACGACCATGGCCAGTGCCTTGACGATCGAGCCGTGGGCGAGCGCGACGGACGAGACCAGGCCGACAATCATCAGCGAAAAATACTCGGCTGCGCCGAATCTCAGCGCTATCGCCGTCAGCGGTGGGGCAAAGATGGCGACGAGGAAGGTCGACACCGTGCCGGCAAAGAACGAGCCTATCGCCGCGGTCGCCAGTGCCGCCCCGGCGCGACCGTTCCTGGCCATTTGGTAGCCGTCGATGGCGGTGACGGCCGACGAAGATTCGCCGGGCATGTTGATGAGGATGGCGGTAGTCGAACCGCCATACTGCGCGCCGTAATAGATGCCGGCGAGCATGATGAGGGAGGAAACCGGATCGCCGATCTGGAAGGTGATCGGCAACAGCATGGCAATGGTTGCGGTGGCGCCGATGCCGGGCAGGACACCAATCAGCGTGCCGAGAAGGACGCCGATCAGGCAGAAACCGAGGTTTGCCAAAGATGTGGCCGTCGAAAAGCCGAGTGCGAGATTGTTGAGGAGTTCCATTTCATCTCCTCACAATGATAGGGGCAGCCACGGGCCGAAACGCCGGAACGGCAGGCCGAGTGCGTAGCTGAAGACGACGAATGCGAACAGCGTCAGGCCGGCCGACAGCACGAGCGCGGTCAGCGGCTTCATACGGCCGCTGCCGAACGATGCGATTAGCGCCGTCAGGAAGATCGAGGGGATAAAGCCGAGGCCGCGCACCGTCAGGCCGAAGAAGATCGGAGCGGGCAGAATGAACAGCATGCCGCGCCACGCGATGTGGCCGATCGGGTCGCTCTCGAAACGCACCGCTTGGACGAGGATGACGGCGCCAAGCAGGATCAGCACGATCGCCAGCACCAGCGGGAAATAGCCCGGTCCCATACGGAAGGCGGTGCCGATTTCGAGGCCGAGCGACTGCAGCGCGAAAAATGCGCCGAGGAAGATGAACAGCGCTGCGCAAATGCCGTTGGTTCTGTCGATTGCGAACGGTTTCATGACGTCCTCCCGGGCCGCGCCGCGGGCTTGCCCATGCCGTGTAAAAACGGGGCGCTGGTGGCGCCCCGTTCAAGCTTTAGTCGGCGTACTGGCCGGCCGCTTCGATGATAGGCTTCCACCGCGCGATCTCACTTTCCAGCTTGGCCTTGAGCGCGGCCGGCGTGGCGTCGGCCTCGGGCGACGGCTTGGTGCCGAGTTCGGCAAAGCGGGCGACGACGTTCTGATCCTTCAGCGCCACCTGCAGCGATTTCGACAGGCGCTCGGTGATCTCGGCCGGCGTGCCCTTGGGTGCATAGATTCCGTGCCAGATGCCGACCTGCACCTGCGGAAGGCCGGCTTCCGTCGTTGTCGGCACGTCCGGAAGCACGTCGAGGCGTTGCGCCGAGGTTACGGCATAGCCCTTGATCGTGCCGCCCTGGATCTGCTTGGTGGTGTTGGTCGTCTGGTCGCACATGATGTCGACCTGGCCGCCGAGAAGGTCGGTCATGGCCGGGCCAGTGCCTTTGTAGGGAACGGTGACCAGCGGCGTGCCGATGGCGCTCATGAACAGCATGCCGCACAGATGCGAGGCCGCGCCTATCCCGGCATTGGCGACGGTGACGGTGTCCTTGTTGGCCTTGGCATAGTCGACCAGTCCCTTCAGATCGGTCGGCTCGAGATCCTTGCGGCCGACGATGGTCATCGGCACTTCTGTGACGAGACCGATATATTCGAACGCGTTCAGCGTGTCGTAGGCGAGGTTCCTATACAGCGTCGCGCTGGTCGCCATGCCGATGTGATGCAGGAGCAGCGTATAGCCGTCAGGATCGGCATTCGCGACGCGGCCGGCGCCTAGCGTGCCGCCGGCGCCGCCGACATTCTCGACGATGACCTGCTGGCCGAGGTCCTTCGACATGGCTTCCGCGACAAGACGCGTGACGGTGTCGGTTGGGCCGCCGGCCGAAAACGGCACGACAACGGTGATGGTGCGTTCGGGGTACGTCTGCGCGCCCGCGGCCAACGGGTAAAGCATGGCGACCGCAACGGCAGCCAGCGCGGCGACGAATTTTCTCATCGTGATTTCCTCCCAGAATACGAATTACCAACCGCTGCGCGGAGTTCCTCTCAAACCGAATGTAGATGGAGCAATAACTAGCGCAACCCGACAAATGACAATCGCCTCAAACGGCAAACTGCACGTTTGTCCGCGCAAATGAGTGGAAAGGTCGGGCCGCGCGATGCCCTTCCTCCGACCTATCTTAATAGCCGTAGCCGCGCGCCATCGCCGCCGCGAACACCGGGATCAACAGGAAGATGAATGCCTCGGTGCGGACATAGGTGCGAACGGACGCTAGCTCCGCCGCAGGCACCTGGAAGCCGGGACTGGCGCTCGCCTGCCTGCTCCAGGACAGGAATCGGACGGTCGGGATAATCGACAACAGGCCGACAATTGCGAAAGCGGCCATCTTTGCCCAGAACATCCAGTTGTAGACGTAGAATTCCCAGCCCTTGAGACCATAGATGACGCGGCCGATGCCGACGACGATGATCAGCATGGCAATGATGCCGTAATGGCGATCGATACCGACAAGCCGCTTCAGCGTCGCGGCGGACAGGTCGCTGCGGATCAGGACGAATTCGGCGCCGATGATGCCTGCCAGCGAAAACACCAGCAGATGATGGAAGATGGCAAGCACAAGGTCGGTGGTGTCCATGCTGTTTCCCCTCTGTCGGACGGCAGCGCCGAAACCGAACGCAGTGAACCAAATACTGGCGAAAAACTAACACCGCTTGGCGGGATTCACATCAGCCTGGAAGATGATCTACACAGCCTTGGTTCTTGTTTTACGCAACGGATTTTGATTCCCCATTTCATGCATGTCGCTGTCCTAACCGTTGGATGACCGGCATTAGGCACACCGGCAACACAACCGAGGCATGACCATGACCAGTCCGCAGACAATTGTCGCCCCAGTGATTGAGACCTCTCGCACGGTCCTGCGACCGCACCGGCTGGACGATTTCGACGCCTATGTCGCAATGTGGGCCGATCCCGTCGTCACCCGTTTTATCGGCGGCAAGCCGCGCACGCGGGAGGAAAGCTGGATGCGTTTCCTGCGCCATGCCGGCCTGTGGTCGCTTCTGGGCTACGGCTTCTGGGCGGTCGAGGAAAAGGCGACCAGCCGCTTCATCGGCGAGGCCGGCTTCCACGATCTGAAACGCGACATGACGCCGTCGATCGAGGGCATTCCGGAGGCCGGATGGGCTCTGGTTTCGGGCGTGCATGGCCAGGGGTTGGCCAGCGAAGTCGTCGCACGGGTGCTTGCCTGGGGCGATGAGGCATTTGCAGCCGCGAAGACCGTCTGCATCATCGATCCGGAAAACACCGGCTCGCTGAACGTCGCGGCAAAATGCGGTTATGGCGAAGTGCTGCGAACCGTCTATCAAGACAAGCCGACCATCCTGCTGCAGCGGCAGCCCTGACGGATGCTGTCTGGGCACTGCCTGCCGTCGTCGGGCGTCGAGTTCGCCAGCCTGAACATCGCACGGGCCGATTGTGGCGCATGGGGAGTGTTCTGTCTTTGACAGGATGACGCAAACTCTGCATGAATTTTATCGAGCGGGTCTGAATTCAGGCTACGTTTCTGGCAGGCACCGGAGGAGGTGTCGCGATTTGGAGGAATCCCATGCTGAACAGACGCAGATTCTTGATGAGCACCGCGGCGGCAGGTGCTGCCGGGCTCGCGGCATCGCATTTTATCCCCGCTTTCGCGCAGGACGCACCGCAGCTGCAGATTTTCGTGCCGGCGGCGCCGGGCGGCGGTTGGGACCAGACGGCGCGCGCCATGGACCAGGTGCTGCGCAGTGAAAAGCTGATCTCCGGCTCGCAGATCACCAATGTCGGCGGCGCCGGTGGCACCGTCGGCCTGCCGCAGTTCGTCAACCAGTGGAAGGGCAAGGGCAATGCGCTGATGGTGGCTGGCATGGTCATGGTCGGCGCCATCATCGCCAACAAGGCGGCCAACAACCTTACCGAGGTCACCCCGATCGCCCGCCTTACCGGCGAGTTCGAGGCGCTTGTGGTGCCGGCCGCCTCGCCGTTCAAGACTGCGGCCGACTTCGTTGCCGCCCTCAAGGCCGACCCGACGCAGGTTCCAGTCGCCGGCGGTTCGGCCGGCGGCTCGGACCACATCTTGTTCGGCCTCATCGCCAAGACCGTCGGTGTTCCTGCAACCAACCTGTCCTATGTGCCGTTCGCCGGCGGCGGCGAGGCGCTGTCGGCGCTGCTCGGCAACCAGGTCGCGGCCGGCATCTCGGGCTATGGCGAGTTCGCCGAACAGGTCAAGGCGGGCGCGCTGCGGCTGCTGGCGATATCTGCCGACAAACGCCAGGAGGGCATCGATGCTCCGACCATGAAGGAAGCCGGCATCGACGTCGAGCTGTTCAACTGGCGCGGCGTCTTCGCGCCGCCCGGCGTCTCGGACGCCGACAAGGCAGCAATGATCAAGCTGATCGAGACGATGGCCAAGAGCGACGCCTGGGCCACCGAATGCAAGAACCGCAACTGGACGCAGATCCTGCTCACCGGTGACGACTATGCGAAATTCGTCGCCGAAGACACGGCCCGCATCGGGACGATCCTCAAGGACCTCGGCTTGGCGTGATGCTCTCGGCAAGGCGCGGCCTGCGCCAACCCTTGCCGACTTTCGCCAGCCGCATGGACATACGCGGCGCCGGAGGTGAAACTACGCCGAGATCGGCCGAGTGAGACCGGTCCAAGGAGAACCGGCCCCAAGGGACCGACATTGGGAGGACGATGATGAGCACCAGCGACCAGCAGGCGCCGCCGCGCCTTGCAGTGCCCGAACTGCTGATCGGCGTTGGGCTCCTCGCCTGTGCGGGTGCGGTTGCCTGGCAGACGCTGGCAATCCCGGTGTCGCCGCTCTATTCCAAGGTCGGTCCGACCGTCTTTCCCTACATCACCATGACGGGGATGGTGATCCTGTCGCTGCTGCTCATCATTGCCGCCTTGCGGGGCGGATGGCAGCCGGAGGACGAAAAGGAGACGCCGACCGACTGGAAGGCGATGGGCATCGTCGTCCTCGGACTGATCGCCAACCTCGTGCTGATCCAGCCGCTCGGCTTTACCGCCGCATCTGTCATCATGTTCGTTCTCATCTGCCACGGTTTCGGCAGCCGGCGTCCGCTGCGTGACGTGCTGCTCGGTCTGATCCTGGCGCTGGCCGCCTATTTCGGCTTTGCCAGGGCACTCGGCGTCAATATCGGCGCCGGCTTCATCGAAAACCAGCTGAACGCGATCGTCGATTCGGTCGTTGCCGTGCTGAGGGGCTGACGCCATGGAAACGCTCGGCCATCTCGCGCACGGATTTTCGGTCGCCTTCTCGCCGATCAATCTCATATGGTGCCTGGTCGGCACCACGCTGGGGACTGCGATCGGCGTGCTGCCCGGCCTCGGACCGGCATTGACCATCGCGTTGCTGTTGCCGATCACCTACCAGGTGGCGCCGGAGGCGTCGTTCATCCTGTTTGCCGGCATCTATTACGGCGCCATGTATGGCGGCTCGACGACATCGATCCTGCTCAACACGCCTGGCGAAAGCGCCACTATCGTCACCGCGCTGGAAGGCAACCGGATGGCCCGCTCCGGCCGTGGCGGTGCGGCCTTGGCAACCTCGGCGATCGGCTCCTTCGTCGCCGGCACGCTGGGCACGATCGGCGTTGCCTTCCTGGCGCCGATCGTCGTCAAATTCGCGCTGGCTTTCGGTCCGGCCGAATATTTCTCGCTAATGGTGCTGGCCTTCATCACGGTTTCGGCGGTGCTCGGCTCGTCGTCGGTGCGCGGCCTGACCAGCCTGTTCGTCGGCTTCGTCGTCGGCATGATAGGCGTCGATCTGCAGACGGGGCAGCCGCGCTTCACCTTCGGCATGAGCGAATTGTTGGACGGCGTCGACGTCATCGTCGTCGCCGTTGGCCTGTTCGCCGTTGGCGAGACGCTTTACATGGCCTCGCGCCGCTATGCCGGCAAGGACGACATCGTGCCGTTGAAAGGGTCGCTCTACATGACCGCGGCTGAATGGTCGCGCTCGTGGAGGCCATGGCTGCGCGGCTCCCTGATCGGCTTCCCGATCGGCGCCATGCCGGCCGGCGGCGCCGAAATCCCGACCTTCCTCTCCTATGCCATCGAGAAGAAACTCTCCAGACACAAGGAGGAGTTCGGCACGGTCGGTGCCATCGAGGGCGTTGCCGGGCCGGAAGCGGCCAATAATGCATCCGCCGCCGGCGTGCTGGTGCCGATGCTGACGCTCGGCCTGCCGACCTCGGCGACGGCCGCGATCATGCTGTCGGCATTTCAGAGCTACGGCATCAATCCGGGGCCGCTGCTGCTGACGACGCAGGCCGACCTGGTGTGGGGGCTGATCGCCAGCCTGTTCATCGCCAATGTCATCCTCGTCGTCCTCAACCTGCCGCTGATCGGGCTCTGGGTGCGATTACTGAAGATTCCGGCGCCGCAGCTCTATGCCGGCATTCTGGTGTTCGCCACGGTCGGCACCTACGGCATTTCGCAATCGCCGATCGACCTCATCATCCTCTATCTGCTCGGTGCCGCCGGCTTCCTGATGCGGCGTTTCGATTTCCCGACCGCGCCAGTCATCATCGGCATGATTCTCGGGCCGCTTGCCGAAACGCAGTTCCGCCGCGCGATGACCATCTCGAACGGCGATTGGACGGTGTTCTACAAGCATCCGCTGTCGCTGACGCTGCTGACGCTGGCCTTCATCGGGTTGGTTGGACCGCATATCTGGGCCTACATCGAGCACAGGCGCATGCGCGGACCGGAGCACGTGCCGGGCGATGCCTGAGCTGTTCGTGACGTCATGACAGACCTGCTTTCCGGCATCCGCATCCTTGACCTGACCAATGTGCTGGCCGGCCCCTATTGCGCCTACCAGCTGGCATTGCTCGGGGCCGACGTCATCAAGGTCGAGACGCCGCAAGGCGGTGATCTGGCGCGCCAGCTTGGCGCCTCGCCGGAGCTCAACCGGGTGGGCATGGGCGCTTCGTTCCTGGCGCAGAATGCCGGCAAACGCTCGGTGGCGCTCGATCTCAAGCAGGAGGCCGACCGCGAACGCTTCCTCGATCTGGTCGCTTCGGCCGACGCGCTGGTCGAGAATTTCCGCCCCGGCGTCATGGACCGGCTGGGGCTTGGCCATGCCAGGCTGAAGGAGGTCCGGCCAAGCCTTGTCTATTGTGCGATATCGGGCTTCGGCCAGACCGGGCCGATGCGCGACAATCCAGCCTATGACCAGATCATCCAGGGTCTTTCCGGCATCATGAGCATCACCGGTACACCGGAAACGGCGCCGCTGCGTGTCGGCTATCCCGTCGCCGATACGCTTGGCGGGCTGGTCGGGGCGTTCGCCATTACCGCCGCGCTGGTCAAGCAGAAGACGACAGGCGAGGGTGCGTTCCTCGACGTCTCTATGCTCGAATGCACGCTTTCTGCGCTCGGCTGGCCGGTGTCGAACTATCTGACGGCGGACGTCGAGCCGCAGCCGATGGGCAATGAAAACATGACGGCCGCACCGTCTGGCGCGTTTCGCACCGGCGACGGCTTGCTCAACATCGCAGCCAACAAGCAGGAGCAGTTCGTCACACTGTGCCGGTTGATCGATCGGCCGGAGCTGGCGTCGGATGTCCGCTTTGCCGAGCGCGAAACGCGCAAGCAGAACCGCATTGCATTGAAAGCGCTGATCGAGGATGCCTTGGCGAGCGGCTCTGCCGCCGCCTGGGAGGAGACGTTCAATCGCGCCGGCGTGCCGGCAGGCCGGGTGCTGACAATCCCGCAGGTACTGCAAGAGCAACAGGTGATCCAGCGCGGCATGACGGCGCGCTTCCAGGCTGTGTCCGGGATGGACCGGCCGCTGATCGTGGTGCGCGGCGGCTTCATGGTCGATGGCGAGGCACCTTTGCCGAGCAGGCCGCCGCCGGGGCTCGGCGAGCATATGGACGAGGTTTTTGCCGGTTTGCCGCCACGCGCCAAGAAAAGAGCGAAGGCATGAGCGGCACGGAAAAGAAGGCATGAGCGACACGGAAAACAAGACTGGCCGCGCGCGCGGCGAGGAATGGTGGCAGACCGGCATCATCGAGATGCGGCCCGGCGTCATCCGGCTGCGCGGCTATGAGATCCAGGATCTGATCGGCCGCGTCAGCTTTCCGGCAATGATCTGGCTGATGCTGCGCGGCGAACTGCCGAGCGAGGAGCAGGCGGCGCTGCTTGGCATCGCGCTGGGTGCCGCCGTCGACCATGGGCCGCAGGCGCCGTCCATCGCCATCGCCCGCATGGCGATCACGTGCGGTGTCGGCATCAACAGCGCCATGGCGTCGGCCGTCAACGTGCTTGGCGACGTGCATGGAGGCGCCGGCGAACAGGCGCTCTCCTTCTACGGAGACATCGCCGCCGAACTGGACGCCGGCGTGCCGCTCGCGGACGCGGTGTCGGCGCGGGTTGATCGTGTCCTTGCTGGGGAAGACGGCTATGTGCCGGGGCTGGGCCACCGCTTCCACCCGGTCGACCCGCGGGCGCCGCGCCTCATCGAACTGACCCGCGACTTTGCCGCGCGCGGCGTCGTCAGCGGGCGCTTCGCCGACATCGCCGAGATGGTCGAGGCGGAAGTTGCGCGGGGCAAGGGCAAAAAAATCCCGCTCAATATCGACGGCGCCACGGCCGTCATCTACGGAGAGCTCGGCTTCCCGCCGCCGCTGACGCGAGGCCTTTTCGTACTGTCGCGCTCGGTCGGCATCCTGGCCCATGCATGGGAACAGTCGCAGGAAAGCGACCGCAACAAAGGGCCGCTGCCGCGCGAATGGCTGTGGGCCTATACCGGCACGCCGGCGCGGCCTTTGCCCGAGGAAGACGAAGGCAGTCAGTGAGATGTCGGTTCAAGCGACAGCGGAGGGCGCTGGAGCCAATTCCCGATAGAGTCGGGATAGACCCCCATGTTTTATTGAGCGTGATCTTTTCCGAAAGCCGGATTCTGCTTTTTGGGGGTATGCTCCAGCTCGGGACTCCTGATGTTCCTCACCAGCGTCGAAAGATCCGGCTCGTCGATGAGCAGCGCCGCGTCGGCCGGTGCCAGCCATGCCCGCTGCCGCCTGTTGGCTTCTTGCCAGTCGGCAAGTTCCTCGGTTACCTCCAGCAAATAGACGACGACGTCGACGCGGACGAAGCGGTTCGCCAGCCGCTTCCAGTAGCAATAGGTGCCGGCCGGCTGTTTCAATATCCTGCCGAGGACGCCGGCTTCTTCCTGTGCTTCGATGGTGGCCGCCTTGCGACCGCCCTTGCCCTTCATCGGCCAGCCTTTCGGCACGATGAAGCGCCTCGTCGTTCGCGATGTGACGAGCATAACCTCGACATCGCCATGCTCGCTCAGCCGAAAGGGGATCGCCGCGACCTGGCGAATCCGGGCGCCCTTCCTTGCCTTACGGACGACCTTCTTTCTGCTGGCTGCCATTCAAAAATCCAGTCGAAGCGGTGCCCAAAGCACGAAGGGCAGCATTGCTAAATCCAAACCGCCTTCGATGTTATCTCAGGTGCGGCGGCATCCAAGCATAATAAGTCGGCTAAATAAATGAAAACGTTAGCGGCAAGTGCTGACAAAGCCGCTCCCTGACGGCAGCAACTGACAAGTCGGCTTCATCTGCGGCACCACCTGCGGTTGGGGCGCCGGGATTTGGCGGTCCTGCGCACGGTATTGCTGTTGCTGCTGCTGATATTGCTGCCGCTGCAGCCTGTTCTCCAGCATCTGCAACTGGTTTTGCTGGATCAATGCGTTGCGGTCGGCGGGGCTGACGATCTGTGCCGATGCGGCAGGATTTACGCCCGACAGCATCACCGTTGCCAGCATTGCCGACCCTAAAAACGTCAATAGACGAAGCTGTGACATTCATTAATTCCCGCACAAAACCGACCTCAGATTAATATAGGGGTTTTGCCCGGCGATGCCATGGCCGCCGCTGATTCGCGGCGAATTGCTACGTCGTCCTGCCGGCTTTGAGGAGGCATTGCGGTACGCGAGGCTGGCTCTCCCATTTCACTCGACTTCGCGCAGCCGATATCCGACGCCGGTCTCGGTGGTGATATAACGGGGCTGGTCGGGCATCTTTTCGATCTTTTGCCTGAGTTGCCGGACATAGACCCTGAGATATTGAACGTCGGTGGAATCGCCCCAGACCTGCTTCAGCAGGAATTGGTGGGTGAGAACCTTGCCGGCGTGCTGTACGAGGATGCGGAGGATGTCGTATTCCTTCGGCGAGAGCTTTATCTCCTTGTCCTCGACCTTGACGATGCGCTTCACCAGATCGACGGAGAGGTCGCCGGTGTGGAACACCGGTTTCTCACCCTGCTGCTGGAACTTGTGGCGCAGCGCCACGCGGATGCGTGCCACAAGCTCGTTCATACCGAACGGCTTGGTGACATAATCGTCGGCGCCGAGTTCGAGGGCCGAGACGATGCCGGCCTCATCAGTGCGGCTCGAAAGAATAACCACGGGAATGTCCAGGCCATCATCCCGCCATTTGCGCAGCAGCTCATGCCCGCTCATGCCGGGCAGGCCGAGATCGAGGAGGACCAGGTCCGGCTTTTCCGTCTCCATGAGTTCAATCGCCGCGCTGGCGTTCGGCGCCTCGCTGATCGCATAGCCTTGGCTGCCGAGCCCGACGCGAAGCAGTTTCCGGATCGGCGGCTCGTCGTCGACCACCAATATCCTGACGTCCAAATTCGTCATGACAGGTGGTCCATGTTTCGATCGTCAGCATCGGGTTCACCGACATCGGGGAGTTCTGCCGGCACCGGCATTCTTATAGTGAAAACCGCGCCCGAGCGGTCGGTCCTGTTCGCCGCCGAGAGCGTCCCGCCCATCGCTTCGATGAAGCCGCGGCAAATCGACAATCCGAGCCCGGTGCCGGCACGCACCTGGTCACCCTTGCGCACACGGTAGAAAGTGTCGAAAACGCGCTCCAGGTCCGCTGGCGGAATGCCTGGTCCCTCATCCATGATCTGCAGGATGACGCTGCCATTGTCGGCCCAGGCCTGCAGGCGGATCGTCGAACCTGGCGGCGCGTATTTTGCAGCATTGTCGAGGAGATTGAACAGCACCTGCTCGAACAGAACGGGGTCGAGCCGCAACATCGGCAGATCCGATGGAATATCGGTCTCGGTCTTATGCTCGCCGACGATTTTGCGGGCCCGATGCAGGGCTGAGCCGACAATGTCGCCGACATAGTGGAATGCATAATTCGGCTCCATCGTGCCGGATTCTATCTTGGTCATGTCGAGCAGATTGGCGATGAAGCGGTTCAGCCTTTCCGATTCATCAAGCACGGTCGACAGCAGTTCCGCCCGGTCCTGCTCGGGCAGTGCGGCCTCGAAGTCCCTGAGTGTTCCGGCCGCGCCCATGATGGCGGCAAGCGGCGTTTTCAAATCGTGGGAAATGGAGGTGAGCAAGGCCGAGCGCAGACGGTCTGCCTCGGCCGCAAGCTTGGCCCGGTCAACATCGGCGACGAGCTGGATGCGCTCGATGGCGACCGCCGCCTGGTCGGCGAGCGCATCGAGCAGACGTTGCTGCTCGGGTGTCAGCAGCGGACCTTGCTTGTCGTTGTCGAGGCCGACGACGCCCACCGCCGTGCGTCCGGTCCGCAAGGGCAGATAGAGGCGTTTTGCTCCGGGCAGCGTGTCGGCGCCGCGCCCGGCGGCGCGGTTATGCTCCCACGCCCAGCGGGCTGCTGCGATGTCGGCCTCGGCCAGCGTGTCGTCGGGTGGGTAGCCGGCTTTGACCGCGATTGTGCCGTCCTCGGGCAAAAGCAGCACTACGCGCAGCTTCAGCATCAAGGCGATCTGGAAGGCAGTGGCCCATAGCACGTCGTCCAGGGTACCGGCGCCGGCGAGCTTCTTTGAAAACTGATAGATGTCTTCCGTGGCGCGCGCCCGTGAGCTGGCAGCGATCGCTTGACGCTGCACCCGCGCCGTCAGATTGCTGGCGATAACGGCGACAACAAGGAAGACGGCAAGCGCAACGATGCTCTCCGGATCCCTGATCGTCAGTGTGTAGCGCGGCTCTAGGAAAAAGTAGTTGAATGCAAGGGCGCTGACGACACAGGCGTACAACGCTGGCCAGAGCCCGCCCATTACAGCCGATGTGAGCACCGCCAGCAGAAAGACAATGGCCAGATTGCGAACGTCGAGAAACTGGTCGAGAACAGTGCTGAAGGCCAGCGAGCCCATGACATAGGCTGTAGCTAGCAGGTAGGGCCTAACCTGAAACTGCTTCTGCTCGGTTGCCGCGCTGACATTTTTCGAGGGTGCGTCGGTGCCCTGGTCGGTTCCCGAAATTACATGGACGCTGATGTTGCCGGCGTCGCGGATGAGATCATAGGTGAGCGAGCCTTCGATCAATTCGCGCCAGCGTGATCGGGTCGGCCTGCCGATCACGATATGGGTGAAGTTGTTCGCCGTCGCATGGCGAACGATGTCTTGCGCGACATTCTGACCCGGAATGGTCGTCACCTCGGCACCGAGCTGCTCGGCAAGGCGCAACTGCGTCGCCAGCCGATCCTTGTCCTCCTCGGGCATGGCGGCTGAGCGAGGGGTGTCCACATGAAGCGCCGTCCAGGGGGCACGGAGGCGGTCGGCCAGCCTGCGCGCATAGCGTATGCGAGCCGCTCCGCCAGGACGCGCGTCGACGCAGACGAGAACCCTTTCTCCGGCCGCCCACGGTCCCGGGATCGCGTGTGCCTGCATATGGTTGAGCAACTGCTCATCGACCCGCTGGGCGGTGCGGCGAAGCGCCAACTCCCTGAGCGCCGTCAGATTGCCCGGCGAGAAATAGTTCTCGATGGCGCGCTGGGCGGTGTTGGGGAAGTAGACCTTGCCTTCCTCCAGCCGCTTGATCAGGTCGTCGGGGGTGAGGTCGATGATCTCGACATCGTCGGCTTGATCGATGATGGAGTCGGGGACGGTTTCACGCACCCTGACGCGTGTGATCTGGGCCACGACGTCGTTCAGGCTTTCGACGTGCTGGATGTTCAGTGTCGTGTAGACATCGATCCCGTGCGTCAGGATTTCCTGGACGTCGAGGTAGCGCTTGGGGTGGCGGCTGCCGGCGACGTTGGTGTGGGCGAGTTCGTCGACCAGAACCAGCGCCGGGCGCCGGGCGAGGATGGCGTCGAGATCCATCTCCTCGAGAATGCGCCCCTTGTAGTCGATCTCAAGGCGAGGAATGACCTCGTAGCCTTCGACCAGCGTCTGCGTCTCCTTGCGACCATGCGTCTCGACGATGCCGATCACCACGTCGATCCCGTCGGCCAGCCTGGCGCGGCCTGACATCAGCATCTCGTAGGTCTTGCCGACACCGGGAGCGGCGCCGAGAAATATCCTCAGGCGACCTCGCTCCTCCCGCTCGGCATGCTCAAGCAGCGCGTCGGGAGAGGGCCTGGTTTCGGCGGTGCGGCTGTCGTCTGGCATTAGGATCAATCATGAACGGCGCCGGCTTCGGTGTCGATCCCGGCGCCCGCCATCATTGTTTCGTGGCATCGTCCAGCGCAAGGTTGAGGGCCAGCACATTGACCACCGGCTCGCCTATAAAGCCCAATTCGCGATCCTCGACATGGCTGTCGACGAGCGATTTGATCCTGGATTCATCGACGTTCCTGGCCCTGGCCACCCTGGTGACCTGAAAATAGGCCGCATCGGGGCTGATATGCGGATCGAGGCCGCTGCCGGACGTGGTGACCAGATCCATCGGCACCGGCTGGTTCGGGTTTTCGGCCCTCAACTTTTCGGCGTCGCTCTTGATACGGTCGATCAGCTTCGGGTTAGTCGGGCCGAGATTTGAGCCGCCCGAGGCGGCGGCATTGTAACCGTCGCCGGCAGCTGACGGACGGCCATGGAAGTAGCGATCGCTGGTGAAAGTCTGGCCGATCAGCTCGGAACCGATGACCTTGCCGTTCCTCTCGATCAGGCTGCCATTGGCCTGGCCCGGAAACAGCGCCTGGGCAATGCCGGTCATGCCGATCGGATAGACCAAACCCGTCAGAACGGAGAAGAAGACGATCATGACGATAGCGGGCCTGATTTGATTGAGCATCGACGTGGTTCCTTATGCGAGACCGAGAGCAGTGATGGCCATGTCGATCACCTTGATGCCGACGAAGGGGACGATGACGCCGCCAAGGCCGTAGACAAGAAGGTTGCGGCTGAGCAGCGCACCGGCGCCGACCGCGCGGTATTTGACGCCCCTCAGCGACAGCGGGATCAGTGCAATGATGATCAGCGCGTTGAAGATGATGGCCGAGAGGATAGCGCTCTGCGGCGTCGCCAGATGCATGACATTGAGCGCTTGCAGCGGCCCTGCGGTCTGGCCCGGGGCGATGTAGAAGACGGCGAATATTGCCGGGATAATGGCAAAATACTTGGCCACGTCGTTGGCTATGGAGAAAGTGGTCAGCGAGCCACGCGTCATCAGCAGCGCCTTGCCGATTTCGACGATCTCGATCAGCTTGGTCGGATCGCTGTCGAGATCAACCATGTTGCCGGCCTCGCGCGCCGCGACCGTACCGGTGTTCATGGCGACGCCGACATCGGCCTGCGCAAGGGCCGGCGCGTCGTTGGTGCCGTCGCCGCACATGGCGACCAGCTTGCCCTTGGCCTGCTCGTCGCGGATCAGCTTCAGCTTGTCCTCGGGCGTCGCCTGGGCAAGGAAATCGTCGACGCCGGCTTCCGCCGCGATCGCCGCCGCGGTCATCGGATTGTCGCCGGTGATCATCACCGTGCGGATACCCATGCGGCGCAATTCGGCAAAACGCTCGCTGATGCCGCCCTTGACGATGTCCTTCAGATGGACGACGCCGAGCAGGCGCCCGTCGCGCTCGACCGCCAGCGGTGTGCCACCGGATTTGGCGATCTCGTCGGCGATCGCCTGGAGGTCGCGGACTGTGTCGCTGCCGGGCCGAGTACCGCCCGTGGCAACGGTCGAGAGGTTGACGTGGGCGAGCACCGCATCGACGGCGCCTTTGCGGACCGAGGAGCTCTCCAGGTCGACGCCGCTCATGCGGGTTTGCGCGGTGAAGGGCACGAAAGTCGCGTGCAAGCTTGCCATGTCGCGGGCGCGGATGGCGTATTTCTCCTTCGCCAGCACGACAATCGAGCGGCCTTCCGGTGTTTCGTCGGCAAGCGAAGCAAGCTGGGCGGCGTCGGCCAGTTCCTGTTCGGTGACGCCCCTCACCGGACGGAACGCCGTCGCCTGGCGGTTGCCCAGCGTGATGGTTCCGGTCTTGTCGAGCAGCAGCGTGTCGACGTCGCCGGCCGCTTCGACGGCGCGGCCCGACATGGCCAGTACATTGAAGCGCACCAGGCGGTCCATGCCGGCAATGCCGATGGCCGACAGCAGCGCGCCGATCGTGGTCGGGATCAAGGTGACGAACAGGGCGACCAGCACCGTCACCGAGATATAGCCGCCCGAATAGGAGGCAAAGCTTGGGATTGTAGCGGTGGCCAGCACGAAGATCAGAGTCATGCCGACGAGCAGGATGTTGAGCGCGATCTCGTTGGGTGTCTTCTGGCGCTCGGCGCCCTCGACCAACGAGATCATGCGGTCGAGGAACGTATGGCCGGCAGCCGCGGTGATGCGCACGCGGATCCAGTCGGACAAGACCTGCGTGCCGCCGGTCACCGCCGAACGGTCACCGCCGGATTCGCGGATGACCGGTGCGGATTCGCCGGTGATCGCCGCCTCGTTGACCGAAGCCACGCCTTCGACCACCTCGCCGTCCGAGGGGATGATGTCGCCGGCTTCGACGAGCACGATGTCGCCGACCTTCAGGCTGGTGCCGGGCACCAGCTTGAACTTGCTCCGATCGCCGCCGGTCAACAGCTTGGCCTGCGTCTCGGTGCGCGCCCGGCGCAGCGAGTCTGCTTGCGCCTTGCCGCGGCCTTCGGCCACCGCTTCGGCGAAATTGGCGAAAAGCACGGTGAACCACAGCCAGATGATGATCTGCAGCGTGAAGCCGAGATCACCGCCGCCGGTAACGAGATCCTTGACGAACAGCACGGTGGTGAGCGCCGAGACGACGGCGACGACGAACATCACCGGGTTTCGCACCAAGGTGCGCGGGTTCAGTTTTCTGAAGGAACCGCCGATAGCGGGCCACAGGATGCGGGTATCGATGATGCTCACGGATTTCGACTGGCTCATTTGGTGGCTCCAGTGTCGATGTTGTTGACCGGTCGATCGTGTGCCGAACGAAGGTGCGGCGGCCCGTAAGCCAGCAGCCAGATCATGATCAAGGCTGCCGCAATAGCGAGGAATGTGGACAGGGTCGGGAAAGGAGGGGGCGTTTTCTCCCCCTCCGGCTCGGAACGATGCCGGACCTTTCGAGACATGATCTTGAACCTGGGCATGGCCGTTTCAGCGTTTCAGAAGGTCTGACCGTTGATCATGGCCAGGTGCTCGACGATCGGTCCGACCGCGAGGGCCGGGAAGAAAGTCAGGCCACCGACGATCAGGATGACACCGACCAGCAGCCCGACGAAGAGCGGCCCGTCGGTCGGGAAGGTGCCGGCGGAGGCAGGGACGGTCTTCTTCGCCACCAGCGAGCCAGCAATCGCCAGCGCCGGAATAATGACCAGGAAGCGGCCCATCAGCATGCCGATGCCGAGCGTCATATTGTACCAGGGCGTGTTGCCGCTGAGGCCGCCAAAGGCGGAGCCATTGTTCGCCGCGGCCGAGGTGTAGGCATAGAGGACTTCGGAGAAACCGTGCGGGCCGGTGTTGGCGATGGAAGCAACACCGGTCGGCAGCACCACCGCGATAGCGGTGAAGATCAGCATTGCCAGCGGCAGGCAGAGGACGGCAAGCATCGCCATCTTGACCTCCTTGGCCTCGATCTTCTTGCCGAGATATTCGGGCGTGCGTCCGACCATCAGCCCGGCAACGAAGACGGCGATCACGATGAACATCAGGATACCGTAGAAGCCGGCCCCGACGCCGCCGACAATGACCTCGCCGAGCTGCATGTTGATGATGGGGATCATGCCGCCGAGTGCGGTGAAGCTGTCATGCATGGCGTTGACCGCGCCGCAGGACGCGGCGGTGGTGATGACGGCAAACAGTGCCGACAGAGCGATGCCGAAGCGGCTTTCCTTGCCCTCCATGTTGCCGCCGTCGATGCCCAGCGCATGGACGAGCGGATTGCCGGCGGCCTCGGCCCAGTAGCAGACGGCAACGCCGGCGATGAACAGCACGCCCATCGCCGACAGAATTGCCCAGCCCTGGCGCTGGTTGCCGACCATGCGACCGAAGACATTGGTTAGCGCCGCGCCGAAGGCGAAGATCGTCACCATCTGGATCAGGTTCGAGATCGCGTCGGGATTTTCGAAGGGATGCGCTGCATTGGCGTTGAAGAAGCCGCCGCCATTGGTGCCGAGCATCTTGATGGCAACCTGCGAAGCGACCGGCCCGACCGCGATCGTCTGTTGCGCGCCTTCCAGCGTCGTCGCGTTGACGTAAGCACCAACCGTTTGCGGCATACCGAGATAGACATAGACAAGCGTCAACACGATGCAGAACGGCACAAGCAGATAGAGCGTGCAGCGGGTCATATCGACCCAGAAATTGCCGATCGATTTGCCTGAGGCTCTAGCAAAACCGCGGATCAGTGCGACCGCGATGGCGATGCCGGTCGCGGCCGACAGAAAGTTCTGCACGGTCAAGCCGGCCATCTGCACGAGATAGGACATCGTGCTTTCGCCGCCGTAGTTCTGCCAGTTGGTGTTGGTCATGAAGCTGGCGGCGGTGTTGAAGGCAAGCCCAGGTTCGACGGCGGTCATGCCGGCCGGATTGTAGGGCAGGCCGCCTTGCAGCCGCTGCAGGAAATAGAGCACCAGGAAGCCGGCCAGGTTAACGAACAGCAGGGCCGCCGCATAGGAGGTCCAGTGCTGCTCCTCGCGCTCGCTGGTCCCGGACATACGGTAGAGCCCGCGCTCGAGCGGGGCCAGAATTGGCGACAGGAATGTGCGCTCGCCGCTGAAAACGCGATGCATGTAGCCGCCGAGCGGCTTGGCCAGCAAAACGACGATCCCGCAATAGACGAGGATCTGCAGCCATCCGTTGATTGTCATGGGGTTGGCTCCTTGCCAGCGGAGATCAGAAGCGTTCCGGGCGAACGAGGGCGTATGTCAGGTAAGCGAGAAGGAACAGGGTCACGGCGCCGCCGAGGATATAGTCGAAGAGCATGTTTCGATCCCCTAAACTTACAGCCCGTCGCAGGCTTTGATGTAACCGAAGCATAGAGCAAAGAACGAGATTCCTATCCCGACAACAATGATGTCCATCGTGCAATTTCCTATATTGAGTTTGTTCTTTTCAACTTGGACAAAACTGTCCAAGCCCGCTCACCGCTTCACATCGGCGGCCGGATACATCGCTCTGCCGAATATGGATCAAAGTGCCATAAAGGTTCGAGACGGGACGCGGAGCAAAGAAATCAAAATCCCATAAGGATTTCGCCGCCTCGGCGCTGGCCACAGCTTCAGGGGGAGGTGCGCACCGGCGCGCGAAGCTGCCGGGGATCAGTCTGCGCGGGTATAGATCAGAGCGTAATCGTCCGCATAGGCCCGCTTCCAGCCCAGTTCGTCGAAGAACGGAATGCGGCTGTCGTCGGCGGTCAACAATGCCCAGCCTATCGCATATTTCTCGAGCTGGGCTTTCAGGATCGGCTTGCCCCGGCTGTGCCCAGTCTGCTCATCCGTTTCCGTAAAGCCGTTCAGGAAGAGCTGATCCGCCCGGCCGTCGATAAACGTCTTGATGCCATGGAAAATCAGCGTGCCGCCGAAATTGTAGGAATTCAGCAGATTGCCTGACAGATTATGGGCTTGGGCGAAGGCCAGCGCATCCCTCGCCGAAGTCTTCTGGCTCGGCACGACCGGATAGGCCAGGAAGACCGCGGCCGCCAAAACCAGCAAAACGGCAAGTCCAGCGCAAATTCTGGAAAATTGCCGCGCGAAAAATTGTTCAAGTCCGTCGCGCTTTTCCGCGGCCCATGTAGGGGCTGAAAGCGCTGGATATTGTTGCGCAACCTCGACGGCAAGGACGACCGGGACAAGAAGAAAGAACAGGTACATGAACCGTATGTGGGTGAGATAGACGTGCAAGGTGAAGACAAGGAACAGCGCCTTGGCCCAGCCAATACGCAATCTCGACACGAGCAGCCCGAAAAACGCCACCAGCAGGGCCACCTCCTGGAGGGTATGCCGCGAGGCGTCGAAGGGTTGCCACTCCGCAATGTAAGGCACCGCCTCATTGCCATAGGCCACGGTGAATGTGGCGAGTATGGCCTTGACGCCATAGGGATTGAGCAGGCTGACCAGCGGGCAAAGCAGCCCGAAAGCGATCCACTTGGCCAGCAGCCGGGAGTTCGACAAGCGCGTGCGCATGACGAGATCGAGGCCGGCGAAGGCGGCGATAATGAAACCGAAGGTGAAGGTGGCATGGAGATTGGCCCACAGGCAAAGCAGCGCCAGCAGCCATAGAGGCGGCGCTTTCTCGTTGCGTGCGGCTTGGAAAAGACCGGCGGTCCAGACGACGATAATGGGCAAGGTAAAGATGTGGGGTCGGGCGACATAGATTGGCCCGATCAAGAGCGCGAGCACCAGTGTCAGTGCTATCGCCAGCGTCGGCTTCAACGACGCGCTGAGATACCACGACGTCAGGAAGGCCGTCAGCGCGATTACCGCAGTCGCCAGCAGTACCACGCCGTTCCAGCCGCCGGCTTCGAAGGCAAGGGCAAGGAGAACCTGGCTAAGCCATTCCTTGGCGATCCATGGCTGGCCGGCAAAAGTGTAGGAGTAAATGTCGACGGAGGGGAATGTGCGGCTTGCCAGCATATCCATGCCGACCTTGATGTGCCACCAGCTATCGGGATCCTGCAGGAGGGAGGTGGCAAAGGCGAGGAGCGCCGTCGCCATCACGACGGCCGCCAGCAGGCAAAACACCAACCTCACATGCCGTATGTCGTCTATCGACGGCCTCGCCTCACCAGACATCCCGCGCATATGGCATCCCTGAGCCGCGATAGCGGAAGGGATAGCCCGAATTTGTTAGAAAACCGATAAGCTGCAGGATTGCGGCCACAACCCTGTGCCGCGCGTCTAACCGGCTGGGCACGTTGAGCAGCGACTACTAAGTTGCGGGTGAGGGGCAGACCTCCGGCCGTTCAGCCCTCGGCCTTGAAGTTCTTGGCTTCCTTCTCGACTTTCGGGCTGTCCTTGCCGTGCTTGCGCATCAGATCCTTCGCCTGCTTCGGCGAAACGTCGGTGGTTTCGGCCAGGTGCAGAGCCTTCTTTTCGTCCGGATCGCGCGTCTTGCGGTCGGCCATTGCGGTTTTCTTGTTAGCCATTACGACGCTCTTATGCTCTCGGCGATTTCGTTCAGCACCTTGCGGTCGGTGCCGTGGCGCTTGATCAGCGTGCGTGCCTGATCAGGGGTAATGCCCGCTTCCTCGGCGAAATGGCGTACCTCATAGTCTTCGCCGCCCGCCACTCGTGAGCGGTCGCGACTGTCGGTCCTGGTTTTGTCGTCGGCCATGGCAGCTCTCCTCATCTCAACGAGAGCATAACGGGCAACATTTCAGCGAGTTCCTTCGAGCGTGTCGCCCAGTTGCCTACCCTCGGGCATGACCCGACATGAGCGGCGGTTTTTGCTCAAAGCAAGGGCACGGCGCCAGGCTGGCCTTCGCGCACAAAAAGGCTCGCTTCCTTGGCCGCACCAGTAAATTTCCCCCGCGCGCTGCCAACCGCCCGCACTGCTCCTGGGCGCAGCCTGGTATTCGTTGCGGATTGCTAAGGGTAGCGATGGTCGAACACGACCCCCATGGTCCTACCAACGGCCGTCATGACGATAATCTCGACCAGATCGTCGTCACTGTCACCGCAGGCCGGGGCCGTCCGGCGAACGATGTCCAGCATCGCCCTCGTCGATATGGTGTCGCCGGCGCCGAATCTTGAAAGCGCAGATGAAACAAGCTCTTGGGCCGTCAAGTCGGCGACAGTCACCCTCTGCACCACGTTCATTGGCTTCCTCCCACCATGAACCCTCTCCCGCGAGAATGATACGCCGAACGTCGGGTTTCGCCAGCGAAATGGTGGTCCTACCAGCGCGCGGGGCAGCGACCGAAATCGTCGGTTTTGCGTGAGGCAATCCAGGCGCGAGGCGGCAGCACTTTTGTGCCATGCGACTTCGCCACAGACCCATCCCGGCGGCCGGGATGGGTCTCAATTTATTTACTTGGCAGTTTGATTGCTTGGCAGTCGGGTCTGCTCGGTTGCGGTCGAAGTCAGCGCAGCAAGAACCACGGTGCGGGCAGGACCAGGACGGTTCTTCGTTTCACGGAACGCCGAACCGGTCTGTCTTTTTTGTTTGACGCAATTCCGGATGGAAAACCGTTCACACGTTTTCCTGGAATTGCTTGTCTTATGACTCTAGGCGGCCAGATCGCTCGGAAGCTTGCCGCCATTCTCGACCAGCTTTTTCATCAGTGCATCATGCAGCCACAGATTCATCGTTACGGTGTCGTTCATGTCGCCGGTGTAGTTCAGCTCGTGAGCAAGCTCCTTGCGGGCGCCGAGGCTGCTATCGATATTCAGAGCCTTCATCAGGTCGACGATCGAATTCTTCCAGTTGAGCTTTTGCCCTTTCGCGGCCACCGCCTTGTCGAGAATGGCAGCGATGTCAGGAGCAGAGGACGGCGCGGATGGCGTTGCCGGAGCCGGGGTTGCAGCCGGGTCGGGTCGGGTAGGCGCCGTCGGCTGGGTGGCCGTGCTCGAAGCAGGCGCGGGAGACGGTTGCGCCGGCGGCGCTTCGGCCGCAACCGCGTTTCCGAAAATCGCACCTTTGATACTGTCGAAAATGCCCATTGCTATCTCCTGGGTTGCCTTCACGGTGTGTTGCCTTGACGGTCGGTGAGGCGACCGTTGCCGAATTCGCATTGAGCGCCCTGGTTGTACCGGACCACGAACGCAACGCAGGGGCAACTCCAAACTGGCTGAAAGGTAAAGGCTTGGTTGCATGGTGAAATCGGCTCAGTGATCCGATCCCAGAGTAGAATGGTCAGATCGCGGCACGACAAATAGTTACGCGCAATGGGCGAGGAAACGGTTGGCAGCCAGTTTTGCTGACGCAGACCAGAAAAATCATCTAGATTCGTGTTCGCCATTCGCTGAGAGGAACGAAGCCATGACAGCAGTCGTCGCATCCGACAGGCTCGAACGTTCGCTGGTTTGGGCAGAGGACGATCCGTCGGTCAAATGGGCCGGCGCTTTCGCGGTTTACGGCGGGCACGGCACCACCCAGTCCTCAGTCATTGTCTACGAGATCGAGCCCGGCAAGCGGCTCGGCTGGCACACCGACGCCACCGAGGAGACGCAATACATCATCGCCGGCACCGGCGAGCTGCACATCGAGGGCGGCAGCATCCACCCGGTCAGGCCCGGCAGCGTCCTGGTACTTCCGACGCCGGTCCGGCACGACCTCGTCAACACCGGCACCGAAACCCTGCGCGCCGTCGCTTTCTTTGCGGCGGCGATGTTCACGCAGACATTCGACGACGTCATGCTGCCGCCGAAATCCCATGTCCTCGGCACGCCCAATCGCGCAGGCTGAACGCGTGCCAGCGGGAATCATCCGGCCTGCGGATTGCGGACTTGGAGCTGAGATGAGCGCGCGCGCGGCCGGCAAGCGGTTCGGCGTCGTTACACGCCTGTGTCACGGGCGGACCGGCTGATGGCGCCCGTCAAGGTCGACCCGGCCAAGGTGCGCGAGTTCAGGGATGCCGAAAGCTTCCATGCCTGGCTTGGCGAGCATCACGACAGCGAGGACGAAGTCTGGATCAAGATCCATAAGCGCGATTCGGGGCTGCCGTCGATCACGCCGAAGCAAGCCATCGACGTGGCGTTATGCTGGGGCTGGATCGATGCGGTGCGCAAGGCCCTGGACGGCAAAAGCTATTTGCAGCGTTATACCCCGCGCGGCAAGAAGAGCACCTGGAGCCAGATCAACGTCGACAATGTCGCCCGGCTGATCGAGGAGGGCCGGATGACCGAGCATGGGCTGAGGCAGGCCGAGGCAGCCAAGGCCGACGGCCGCTGGGCGCGCGCCTATAGGAGCGGCAAGGAAATGAAGATCCCCGACGACCTCCAGGCGGCAATAGACGCCGAGCCCAAGGCGAAAGAGATGCTGGCGAAGCTCAGCGAGCAAAACCGCTTCGCGCTCGCCTTCCGCACCCACAACATGAAGACCGAAGCCGGACGCAAGAAGAAGATCGCGGCGTTCGTGGAGATGCTGAAGCGCGGCGAGACCATCCATCCGCAACGAAAACGCGATTCTGGCTGAACATTCTGACCGCGCTTGTCTCCCGCATCTTGTGCTTGTCCCGAATGCGGCCGGATCGCTGCTCAGCCTTCGATCCTGGCGATGTCGCCGACGATTGTTTTCGGCGAGCGTCGCCTGACATTTCGACAACATCTCTCATTCGTTTGATCGATGCAGGAACAAAGCTCCGTCCTCACAGTCGGTATGGTATATTAGCAGGCGCTGTTATGAGGTTTTTGCCCGTTCAGGAGCCGACTGGCACGTGGGCCGTGTTTGATGCGACCGTGGACGTGCCTGCGGATTTCGCGGGCAGTTGCCTTATCGGCTTGCCGCGGGAGCGGGCGGAGTGGCTCGCAGCAAGAGCCAATCGAGATGCTGCAAAAGGCACTTCGACTTGGCGGTTGTCAGCTGCCGGACCGGCAAAAGCCGCGGTTCTTAGACTTAGACCGTTAGGAGAGATTTCGATGATGCACGAACAGGTAATGGAAGCTGCGTTGGCAGCCAGAAATCAGGAAGTGGATATTTGTGGTGTCTTCGACATCACCAACAAAACCGATGCGCCAATTGGCTCTCGCCGATTGGGCGAGGCTATCCACTTTGTCGCCAATGCACCTATCGTTGGCTATGATGTTCACGCCGCCGTCATCCGATATGGCCCACTCGGAACCCCCAGCCTCAGAGCAACAGATTGCACACAGCTGTGGGAGAAGTTTGGCGAGGCCTTGCTGCAACACTGACGGGCTGACCTTTGGCGCGTATGGCACCACCATCGTGCAGGACACTTCCCTTGTGAGAACGACGTGGAAGCCTGGCGGGTGATATTGCAATCAAATTAGCGTGAGCGCATATTTTTTACCGGCTGGACTCGCAACCGGCCAGGCCCGGCGGCCGGCCGCCAACGGGCCGTCAGGCCGCCAACAAATGGTTCGGCAGGCCCGACGTCCCCCCTTGGCAAGGTCGCCGGAAACAAAGCATGATGCGGCGGCAAAACGGGTTTGGGAGAATGACATGCCTAAGGTTTCGGAGCTCTTTTTCAAGACAGCCATCGTCTTTCTTATTCTGGGAATTGCAGCTGGCCTGCAGATGGCAATTTCAGGCGATCACGGCGCGTTTCCGGCTCACGCGCACATCAACCTGCTGGGATGGGTCACTAGTGCAATATTCGGCGGCTACTATGCGCTGAACCCGGCGAAGGCTGCCCGCAGGACGGCGATGATCCACTATGGCGTGTACAATCTCGGCCTGGTCGTGATGTTGCCGGCGCTTTACCTGATGCTGCAGGGAAATCCGGCGCTCGAGCCGATCGTCGCCACCGGCTCAATGATTGTCGCTGTCGCCGTGCTGATCTTTGCCTTCGTGGTTTTCTCCGGCGAAACAGAGCGCTCGGTCTCGGGAATACAAGCGGTTCCGCGCTAGACGCGTAGCGACACTAACGAACCTGTCGAAGCCCGCGCTCTGGTGGAGCGCGGGTCGTTCGGCTTGTGGGCTGATCTGGGGTAAGGGGTGCGGCGCAGATGGAGCCGCTCAGTAGCGATCCTTCGCGCCCTCTGCAAATTACGAATTACGGTGACAGTGCACCATTTTCTTTTTCCCGCCTGTCGCGTTTCCCAATTTCACTGCTCTTTCCGGTTTGCTCGGCAATCACGGTCGAGAAGTGCTTCGCTGCCCATCGGTTGCACGACATCGGCGGCGCGGTAATGCAAGTCGAGCCATGCGTTCAATTTACGCACAGCGACAGCCGAGCAAACATGACAAATAGTGCACTGTCACCGTAATTCTGTCGCCGTAATTCAAAGTGCACTGTCACCGTAATTCAAACGTCCGCTTGCTGACCCTTAGCTGACTCTCACAAGCTTCTTGCAAAGTGCAATGTTGTACGGAACGCATCCTTGCGACCCAAAGAAATGCCGCGCGTCGAGATTGGCTGCCCAGATGCCCATAGCAATTTCGTCGAAACCTTCGCAAGCAGCTCGCTGTTCAACATGGCACATCAAAGCTGCGGCAACTCCACGACGACGAGCTTCCGGCATAACCGAGATGTGGTGCACATAGATCAGGGGCCGAGGGAAAGTGAACGGCGTTTCTGGCAGCGACTGAATTTCAAACCAGACGTAGCCGACTGGAGCACGATCAATCTCAGCAATCGCGATCGAGCTCTTCGGATCAGCCAGCCTCGCTGCGAAGAATGTCCTCACCGCAGACGGATCGGCTGCCTGTTTGAAAACGTCTGGATGCAATTCAGCATGGAGACTCTGAACCACCTGATTGAGCCGAACGAGCGCGTCAAAGTCTGCCTCCGAGGCAGCCCGGATTTCCACTGACATTGAGACACCTCCCCGTTTGTAGACGACGCTGCGACGGTGATGTCTTTCTGTCAACGAACGTCGGTCTTCCACCCATCTCGGCCATTGGCGGAGTTTTGACCCTAGTGATTAGTAGGCTGGTTAGTAAGCTACTAACCGAACCTTACCAAAAATAAAGGGTTTCTCGGGATTAGCTGGCGGAGAGAGCGGGATTCGAACCCGCGTTACGGTCTCCCGTAAACACACTTTCCAGGCGTGCGCCTTCAACCACTCGGCCACCTCTCCGTCCTTTTAGCATCTTCGACGCGGCCGGTTTCGCCGTGCGGGTTGGGGAGATGCATCTCCTTTGGGATTCCGGCCCGGAATTCCGGCCGTGGGCGCCGTCAACCAGCGGATACCCTTTCCCCGCACCCGAGCCGTCAAGCAACAGGCGCGGGGCTCATCTAGTCGATCCGGTGCCGAATGCCAAGACACTCTATTCGCTTTGCCGGACAGGGATGCTCAGCCCATGGCATCAGTGTGCTCGTTGGGCGCCTACAAACCAGTCGGCCGCGGCGTCTTCGCCGTCTGGCTCGTCAGCCGGCCCAGGTGCAAGCCGCCGGCGTAAGTTCAACTTCGCGTGTCGCGATTGCAGACGAAGCAGGTAAATCCTATTTAACAGTCCGACACGACATTCCGATAAACTCCTGGGGAGGAAGGGTCTGGATGTTTCGCTTCGTCTTTCGTCTCGCTGCAATGGTCGCGCTTTCGGTTTCGGTCATCATGGCCGTGCTCGACGCGACCCGGTCGGTGGCGGCTTCGGCGCTGGTGATGACCCCGCTCAACACCAGCTGGCTCGCCGTCTCGCCGGACACGCGCAGCGCCTTTGAAAGCTTCGTCCGCGACAAGCTCAATCCGCTGCTGTGGGACGGCGCCATCGCCTGGGTGCTCAGCCAGCCCGGCTTTGCCGTGTTCGCGGTGCTGGCCTTCGTTCTTTATGCCATCGGCTACAGGCGGCAGCGCCCCAGCGGGCGGTTCGCCGCGACCTAAAATTCCTGCGTTCCCGGATCCAGCGTTCCCCGGATCGGGGAAGGCTCAAGCAAGAAGAAAAGGAAATCGCACATGTTTCTCAGCGATATGCTGAACAAGAAGCTCAACCTGCCGAAGCCCTCCGAGGCGTTGCCCGGCCGCGACCGGCCGATCCCGACGGCATCGAAGCATTTCGTCTCGAACAGGCCGCTCAAGGGTCCCTATCCCGAAGGGCTTGAGACGGCGATGTTCGGGCTGGGCTGTTTCTGGGGTGCCGAGCGCCTGTTCTGGCAGGTCGATGGCGTCTGGGTCACGGCGGCCGGCTATGCTGGCGGCGTCACGCCCAACCCGACCTATCAGGAAACCTGCACCGGGCTCACCGGCCATGCCGAAGTCGTGCTCGTCGTCTACGATCCGAAGATCGTGTCCTATGCCGAGCTTTTGAAGCTGTTCTGGGAAAGCCACGACCCGACGCAAGGCATGCGCCAGGGCAATGATGTCGGCACCACCTACCGTTCGGCGATCTACACGTTCAACGACGCGCAACACCAGGCGGCGCTCGCTTCGCGCGATGCTTACGAGGCTTCGCTGCGCGGTGCCGGACGCGGCAAGATCACCACCGAGATCGCGCCGGCGCCGGAATTCTACTTCGCCGAGGAAGACCACCAGCAATATCTGGCGAAGAACCCCTACGGCTATTGCGGCCTGCAGGGAACCGGCGTCTCCTGCGCCATACCGGCCGCCGTCTCCGCCTGATTTTACGCCCCTGACGCAAGGAATATGCTGTGGGGGGGGGGGGGGGGGGGCCCGGCCGAGAAAAACAAAAAAAAAAAAAAAAAAAAATTTTTTTTTTGTTATAGAGTAGTGGAGCGGCGAGGAGAAGAGCGAAACAGCAACAAACCAAACCACACGCGGCAGCCGCC
>NZ_JAMYNW010000018.1:0-125574 GCF_040319365.1 Mesorhizobium sp. M0923
GAGTTCTTTCGTGCGCACCCCGGCAAGACCGCCGCTGGATGGCCTGAAGAAAAGGCTCGACCGTTCGCGCGCCGAGAGCGCGCGCATGCCGCGCGACGGCTTCCTGCGCGAGACCTTCGTGCTGCCGCGCTCCGACGCGCGCCTCAAGGCGAAAGAGTGGTTCGAGCGTTTTCCCAAGCAGGCCTATTGGACAGAGATCGAAAGCTGGTTCGAGCGGCCGGGCGACGTCATCGAATTCACCATCAGGCGGCTGCCGGCGGCGGATTAACGCTCGATCAACAGCCGTCTCGCTCCCGGCCCCCGGGTGCTCAGCCGATCGCCCTTGTTCCGCAGCGGGCATTTGTCAATCGACATGCAGCCGCAGCCGATGCAGTCCGTCAGCCCGTCGCGCAGCTTCTTGAGCTGGGCAATCTTCTGGTCGAGTTCGTCGCGCCAAGCCGTCGACAGCAGATTCCAGTCCTCGCGCGTCGGCGTTCGGCCTTCAGGCAGTGATCGAAGTGCTGTGCCGATCTCGGCCAACGAAATGCCGACCTCCTGCGCCACCTTTATGATCGCCACACGCCTCAGCACGTCGCGGCCGTAGCGCCGCTGATTACCGGCGGTACGGTGGCTGCGGATCAGCCCGCGCGCTTCGTAGAAATGCAGCGCCGACACCGCGACGCCGCTGCGCATCGCCACCTGGCCGACTGTTAATTCCGTTGCCGCAGCCATCTCCGATTTTCCGCTTGACCTCAAGTTAAGTTGAGCTTGTAACGAAGAAATTCTGGATAGGCAAACCGCAGGAGAAGGCGATGTGCGCCTGGGTTAGAATGACAAGCGAGGGCGCAGTCGTCGACCAGAAAGCGGCCGTACTCGCCGCGCGCGCCGACGGTCTGCAAATCCTATCCAAGCTGCCGCGTCGCCTCGCCGGCCACCATGGCGACGGAAAGCGCGACGTTGATGCTGCGCGCGGTGCCCTGCATCGGGATGGTAAGTCGCGCATCCGCCGCCTCGTGGACATGATCCGGAACGCCTGCGGATTCGCGGCCGAACAGAAGAACGTCGGCGCCGGTGAAGACGAAATCCGTATAGGCGCTCGCGGCTTTGGTCGACAGCAGCACCAGCCGCCGCGCTTCGCCTTTGCGCCAGTCCTCGAAGGCGTGCCAGTCGACATGCCGGGTCAGCGCCGCCATTTCGAGATAGTCCATGCCGGCCCGTTTCAGCGCCCGGTCGGAGAGCGGGAAGCCGGTCGGTTCGATGATGTCGACCCCAAGGCCGAGGCAAGCGGCGAAGCGCAGGATAGTCCCGGTATTGCCGGCGATATCCGGCTGGTAGAGCGCAATGCGGAGACGGTCGTTCATTTCCGCGTCTTTCTAATAAGTGGCAGATCAGCCACAGAGCTCTCGCGGTTTTGGAAATTCCTGGACTGGCGGGTGGTCATTTTCTGCGAAGTCGGTTATACGGCCAGCATTGTCAACCCGAACCGATGAAGGGGTAATTCATGATGGCCATGCACATCCACCACCCCTCTCGTGGGCTTACCAGCCCGACGGCGGTTTCGGTACGACGATTCTCCTGAACTTCTAGACTTCAATCGCACCGATTCCCGCCGAAACCTTTTTCGGCCTTCGAAGGAATCCGGCGATGTTTTTCAAGCTGTCGAAGGGGCTGAACGCCCCACCTGAACGTGCTTCGACCGATATCACCCTTGCCGCGCGGCGCGTGCCCACGGTCCGGGTTGGTTCACCCTTCTATCTGCATCTTCAACTGGAGGACGGACCGATGTTCGATCCCTGTAGAATACCCGGCTCAAGAAGCCTGCACGAGCGCAAAACCGCGACTTGGGCGCTTTTAATCGGCGAGACCTACTCGTCGGCGGTTCACGCCGAGACCCGCCAGCGTCCGCATCGCGGCATGCTGCCGGACGTCGATTTCTCGCATGCCGTTCCGGACTATAGCCGGCCGTCGCTGGTGCGCCGGATCATCAGGCTCATCCGGCCTGGTGCAAAAACCGGCGCGAAAATCCGGATCGTCAAAACGTCGTCAGCATCGTCAAACGAAACTGTCGGCGAAAGGCCCGCGACAACCTATATAGCCCGAAGCAGGACCGGCGAGGCGGACGATTCCGTATCGCCGGTCCTTGACGCCATGCGGTCTGGGCACGTCGTCCGTTCCCGTGCCGCGTGAGCGGAAACAATATTGTGAGCATCACTATGTTTAGCTGGTTTGAAAAAAGGCTCGATCCGTTTCCGGCTGCGGAACCGGTCGAGCCGCCGAGGACGCTGATCGCCTTCTGCGTGCATTATACGCGCGGCGCGTGGCCCTACATCGCTCTCGATGCGGTGCTGGTGACGGCCATCGCGCTGGCTGAGGTGTGGATGTTCGGCTTCATGGGCCGGATCGTCGACTGGCTGTCGGCGCAGAATCGCGAGACGTTCCTGCAGACCGAAGGCTTGAAGCTGGCCGGCATGGCCTTCATCGTGGTTTTCGCGCTGCCGGCGACGGTCTGGTTCCATTCGCTCCTCAACCAGCAGACGCTGATGGGCAACTATCCGATGCGTATCCGCTGGCAGGTGCATCGCTATCTGCTCAAGCAGTCGATGAGCTTCTATCAGGACGAGTTCGCCGGACGCATCGCGACCAAGCTGATGCAGACTGCGCTCGCGGTGCGCGAATGCGTCATCAAGCTCATCGACGTGCTCAATTATATCGTCGTCTATTTTCTCGGCATGCTGTTCATCGTCGGCTCGGCAGACTGGCGGCTGGCGGCGCCGCTTGCCGTCTGGCTTGCCGGCTATGTCCTGCTCTTGCGCTATTTTATCCCGCGGCTGGGCAAGGTCGGTGAGGAGCAGGCCAATGCGCGCTCGACCATGACCGGCCGTGTCGTCGACAGCTACTCCAACATCCAGACGGTCAAGCTGTTCTCGCATGCGCGGCGCGAAGCGTCCTTCGCCCGGGAAGGCATGGCCGGCTTTCTCGATACCGTCTATCGGTCGATGCGGCTGGTGACGCAGCTCTACGGCCTGCTCTACATCCTGAATTCGCTGCTGTTGTTTTCGGTCACGGCGATCTCGCTGTGGCTGTGGCTCGGCCAGGCCGTGACGATCGGCGCCGTCGCCCTAGTCATCGGCCTCGTGCTTCGGCTGTGGGGCATGTCGCAATGGATCATGTGGGAGATGTCCACGCTGTTCGAGAATATCGGCACGGTGCAAGACGGCATCAGCTCGATCTCGCTGCCCCGCCTCGTCGAAGACAGGCCTGGGGCCAAGGATATTGCCGTGACCAAGGGCGAGATCCGTTTTGAGGACATCCGCTTCCACTACGGCAAGCAGAAGGGCGTGATCGAAAGCCTGTCGCTGACGGTGAAGCCGGGCGAGAAGGTCGGCATCGTCGGCCGTTCGGGTGCCGGCAAGTCGACGCTGGTCAATCTTCTGTTGCGCTTCTACGACCTTGAAAGCGGCAAGATCCTGATCGACGGCCAGGACATCGCGGCGGTGACGCAGGACTCGCTGCGCGCCCAGATCGGCATGGTCACGCAGGACACCTCGCTGCTGCATCGTTCGGTGCGCGAGAACATCCTCTATGGCCGGCCGGACGCCAGTGACGAGATGCTGGTCGAGGCGGCACGCCGCGCCGAAGCGCTTGATTTCATATCAGGGCTTTCGGACGCCGGTGGCCGCAAGAATTTCGACGCGCATGTCGGCGATCGCGGCGTCAAATTGTCCGGCGGCCAGCGGCAACGCATTGCCATTGCCCGCGTTATGCTGAAGGACGCGCCGATCCTCATTCTCGACGAGGCGACGTCCGCGCTCGATTCCGAGGCCGAGGCGGCCATCCAGGAGAACCTCTACAAACTGATGCAAGGCAAGACCGTCATCGCCATCGCGCACCGGCTGTCGACGATCGCCGCCATGGACCGGCTCGTCGTCATGGACAAGGGCCGCGTCATCGAAGAAGGTTCGCATGAGGAACTCGTTGCCAGCGGCGGGCTCTACGCCCAGCTCTGGCAGCGCCAGTCGGGCGGCTTCCTGCTCGACGACGGCCCCTCTGCCAACGATGCAGCCGCCAACGATGCACTCGCCAAGGGTGAAGCCGCCGAATGATGACTGCCATCTACCGCTGGTTCGAGAACTGGGTCTATCCGTTCCGGGAGCCCGCGGACCTTCGGCCACCTGCCGGCGTCAGGGGTTTCCTCTGGCACTATGTCGGGCAGGCGAAGATCGCTTTCTTCGCCATGCTGGTGATCGGCGGCATCGCGCCGTTGGTCGAGGCCGGACTGTTCTACTTCGTCGGGCGGCTGGTCGACATCCTCGACCAGCTTCCTGGCGAACGTAGCTGGCATGCCTTGTGGACTGCCGCCGGCCCCGAACTTGTCTTCATGATCGCCGTGGTGCTGGTCATCCGCACCATCGTCGTCGGCCTGTCGGCGCTGGTCGACGAGCAGACGATCACGCCGGGTTTCTATAATCTGGTGCGCTGGCAGGCGCATCGCCATGTGTCGCGCCAGTCCTACGCCTTCTTCCAGAACGATTTTGCCGGACGTATCGCGACCAAGGTCTGGCAGGCGGGGCAGGCGACCGGCGATCTGATGGAAAGCTTCATCGAGGTCGTCTGGTTCATGGTCGTCTATACGGTGACGACGCTGGCGCTGGTCGCCGGGCTCGATCTCAGGCTGGCGGTGCTGGTGGTGATCTGGATCTCAGCCTTCGGCCTGCTGGCCAGACGCTATTTGCCGGCGATCCGCAAGCATGCCGAGGCCACCGCCGAAGCCGGCTCGATGATCACCGGCCGCATCGTCGATTCCTATTCGAACGTGCAGACGCTGAAGCTGTTCTCGGCCGATGGCGACGACCGCTATATCAGGAACGGCTTCGACATCTATCTCGACGCGCTGCGCCCGTTCACCCGCCGGCTGACCGGCGTGCGCATGGCGCTGACCATGCTGTCGGGGATCATGATCACGGCGATCGCCTGCTTTGCCGTCTATCTCTGGGTCGAAGGCTCGATCACCGTCGGCGCCGTCGCCTTCACGTTGTCCTTGGTGCTGCGGCTGAACATGCTGCTCGGCCGGCTGATGATGCAGCTCAACAGTATTTTGCGGAACCTCGGCGTGCTGGAAAACTCGAAGGCGCTGATCTCGAAGCCGCTCGGCCTGACCGATGCGCCCGACGCGAAAGAGCTTCTCGTTGGCGGTGGGCGCATCGACGTCAGAAACGTCGAGTTCCATTACGGCAAGGGGTCCGGCGTGCTCAACGGCATCGACCTCGTGGTGCGGCCGGGTGAAAAGGTCGGACTGGTCGGGCCGTCCGGCGCAGGCAAGACGACGCTGGTCAACCTGATCCTGCGCCTCTACGACCTCGAGAGCGGCAAGATCACCATTGACGGGCAGGACGTCTCCAGGGTCACGCAGAATTCGCTGCGCGCTAATATCGGCGTCGTCAGCCAGGATACGGCACTTTTCCACCGTTCCTTGCGCGACAACATCAAGCTCGGCATGTCGGAAGCAACCGACGCCGAGGTGATCGCGGCAGCGGAGAAGGCCGAGGCGCAGGAGTTCATCCTCGGCCTGCGCGACAGTCGCGATCGTACTGGCTATGAAGCCTTTGTCGGCGAGCGCGGCGTCAAGCTCTCGGGCGGCCAGCGCCAGCGCGTGGCGATCGCCCGCGTCTTCCTCAAGGACGCACCGATCCTGGTGCTCGATGAGGCGACCTCGGCGCTCGATTCCGACATCGAGGCGGCAATCCAGGAGAATCTGGCAAGGCTGATGGAAGGCAAGACAGTCATCGCCATCGCGCACCGGCTGTCGACCATCGCGGCACTCGACCGGCTGGTGGTGCTCGACGAGGGCCGCATCGTCGAACAAGGCACGCATGACGAACTGGTTGCGCTCGACGGGCTCTATGCACGGCTGTGGAAACGGCAGTCCGGCGGCTTCCTGTTCAACGAAGAGAGCGCGTTGGCCGAGACCCGGCCGGCGGAGTAGTTTTCCATAGACCGGAGTGAAATCATGGCGGTGAGATTGCCATCGAATTTTGGACGGTCCGGCGCGCAGGAGAGCGCGTTGGATCTGCTTGGCCATGAAATCCTCGGCGAAAACGCGGCAGCGCTCGGCCGCGCCGGCCGGCGCGTCGAGAAAACACTGACGAGGCTGCGCGAGAATGGCGACAGCGACGATCGACCCCGGCTGCTCAAGGACGCAGCCGACGCGGTGCACGGCTATTTCATCCAGCGCGAACTCTGCGGCCTGCGCAAGCACGACGCGGTGATCCGGGAATACAATATTCCCAAGGCCGTGCTGGCCAGGCTCGGCGCCAGCGTATGATCCAAACCGGAATCGGTTTGGGAGGCGTTATTCCAGCCACTCGGTGATGAAGCTGCCGTTCTCGTGTATGTCGGTGGTTTCCAGCGGGCCTGGCCCGAGATTGGTGAATTTGTGCGGCGTGTCCGGCGGTACGATCAGGATCTGGCCGGCCGTGGCCTCGATCTGCCGGTCGCCGACGGTGACCAGGCCGGTCCCGGTCCGGATGATAAAAATCTCGCAATAGGGATGGCTGTGCAGCCTGGGGCCGCCGCCGATCTCAGGCAGGTAGTTGAAGATCAGGCAGCTGTTGGAGCCGTAGGCGCCGCATTGCAACTCGCCCTGCCAGTGGTCGGGCGCCTCGGCCCATTTGTCGCGGTCTATAACATGCGCCATAGGGCGAGGATAAACCGCGCCAGCGCCCGCTGTCGAGGCGAACGCAGTCGTTTGGTTTTCCTGCGATTTTCCAATCATTCCATCGGGCAAATTACGTCCCCGCGACAATCTGCCCTTGTGCCTTCACCCGTCTGGACAAAAACAGGCTTCACGCATAAACCCAAGTCCCAAATGCCGGAGGAATTCGCTAGCCTGTTCGCCATGCGCTGTCGGGCCGGCGCGATTGAGCGGGAACAAGGCTCGGCCGCCGGCATGGAAGAGGCGAAAGGATCAGGCACCCGTGAGCGCAACCGACACCCAGGATCCCAACCGTCGTGATTTTCTCTACGTCGCCACCGGCATGGCCGCGGTGGTCGGCGCGGGCGCCGTCGCTTGGCCGTTCATCGATCAGATGCGTCCGGATGCCTCGACGCTGGCCCTTGCCTCGGTTGAGGTCGACGTCTCTTCGCTGACGCCAGGAATGTCGCTCGTTGTGAAGTGGCGGGGCAAGCCGGTGGTCGTGCGCAACCGCACTGAGCAAGAGATGAAGGACGGCGAGGCAGTCAATCTCGCCGAGCTCAAGGATCCAATTGCCCGCAATGCCAATTTGCCGGCCGACGCGCCGGCGACCGACGCCAACCGCACCACGCCGGGCAAGGAAGCGTGGATGGTGATGGTCCAGGTCTGCACCCATCTCGGCTGCATCCCGCTCGGCCAGGAAGGCGATTTCGGCGGCTGGTTCTGCCCGTGCCACGGTTCCGTATACGACACCGCCGGCCGCATCCGGAAGGGGCCGGCACCCGAGAACATGGCGGTACCGGTGTTCCAGTTTATTTCCGACACCAAGATCCGTATCGGCTGAGGCAAGGGATATTTCGATGAGCGAGGGACACTCGACCTATACGCCCAAGACCGGCATCGGACGCTGGTTCGATTCGCGCATGCCCCTGCCGCGGCTGGTCTATGACAGCTTCATCGCCTATCCGGTGCCGCGCAATTTGAATTATGCCTGGACCTTCGGCGGCATCCTCGCGCTCATGCTGGCGGCGCAGATCCTGACGGGTATCGTGCTGGCCATGCACTACGCGGCCGACAGCACTCTCGCCTTCGATTCGGTCGAGAAGATCATGCGCGACGTGAATTCGGGCTGGCTGCTGCGCTACCTGCATTCGAACGGCGCGTCGTTCTTCTTCGTCGCCGTCTACATCCATATCTTCCGTGGCCTCTACTACGGCTCCTACAAGGCGCCGCGCGAGCTGCTGTGGATCCTCGGCTGCATCATCTACCTGCTGATGATGGCGACCGGGTTCATGGGCTATGTGCTGCCTTGGGGCCAGATGAGCTTCTGGGGCGCCACCGTCATCACCGGCTTCTTCACCGCCATACCGCTGGTTGGCGACTGGATCCAGCAGCTTCTCCTCGGCGGCTTCGCGGTCGACAATCCGACGTTGAACCGCTTCTTTGCGCTGCATTACCTGCTGCCGTTCATGATCGCCGGCGTCGTCGTGCTGCACATCTGGGCGCTTCACGTCGTCGGCCAGAACAATCCGACCGGCATCGAGGTCAAATCGAAGACCGACACGCTCGCCTTCACGCCTTACGCGACCATCAAGGACGGGTTCGGCATGATCGTGTTCCTGTTCGTCTTCGCCTATTTCGTGTTCTACCTGCCGAACTATCTCGGCCATCCGGACAATTACACCGTGGCCAACCCGCTGAAGACGCCGGCCCACATCGTGCCGGAATGGTACTTCCTGCCGTTCTACGCGATCCTGCGCGCCATCACCTTCAATATCGGGCCCATCAACTCCAAACTCGGCGGCGTGCTCTGCATGTTCGGCGCGATTGTAATGCTGTTCCTGGTGCCGTGGCTCGACACCTCGAAGGTGCGCTCGGCTGTCTACCGGCCCTGGTACAAGCTGTTCTTCTGGCTGTTCATGGCCGACGCCATCCTGCTCGGCTGGCTGGGCTCGCAGCCGGCCGAGGGCAGCTATGTGTTCATGGCGCAGATGGCGACGCTGTTCTACTTCGCCTTCTTCCTGGTAGCGCTGCCGGTGCTTGGGCTGATCGAGACGCCGCGGCGGCTGCCGAATTCGATCACCGAGGCGGTGCTCGAGAAGAACAAGGGTGGCGGTGGACATCCTGCCGGCGCCACGGCCGCGCCGGAAACCAAAGGCTGAGCATGATCCCGAAAAGTGGAAACCGGTTTTCGGACAAGATCATGCTCGGGACGATGACCGCGCGTCAGAGAATCTCAAGGGGATATGGCATGAAGAAGATTCTCGCCTCGTTGGCGCTGCTTGGCCTTGTGGCCGCGGGCATTGGGGCCACAGGCACTGGAGCGAGCGCCCAGGAAGAGGCGCACAATGAGGCGGCGCCGACGCATTTCCCGATTGACGAACCGAAGGAAATGGACTGGAGCTTCGCCGGGCCATTCGGCACCTACGACAAGGCCCAGCTGCAGCGCGGGCTCAAGGTCTACAAGGAAGTCTGCTCGGCCTGCCATTCGATGAATTTGGTGGCGTTCCGTACGCTGGAAGGCCTTGGCTATTCGGATGCGCAGATCAAGACGCTGGCGGCCGAATATACGATCCATGACGGCCCGAACGATGCCGGCGACATGTTCGATCGTCCCGGCAAGCCGTCCGACCATTTTCCGCCGCCGTTCCCCAACGAGGAAGCGGCGGCGGCGGCCAATGGCGGTGCAGCACCGCCCGACATGTCGCTGCTGGCCAAGGCGCGCGGCGTCGAGCGCGGCTTCCCGCGCTTCGTGTTCGACATCTTTACGCAATATGCCCAGGGCGGCCCCGACTACATCCACTCGCTGCTGACCGGCTACGACCAACAGCCGCCGGCGGGCATGGTCATACCAGAAGGCACGCACTACAATCCGTACTTCCTGTCCGGCGTGTCGCTGAAGATGCCGAAGCCGCTCTCCGACGGCCAGGTTACCTATGATGACGGGGCGCCGCAGACGGTCGACCAGTATTCTCGCGACGTGTCGGCCTTCCTGATGTGGGCGGCAGAACCGCACCTCGAGGACCGCAAGAAGACCGGCTTTCGCGTACTGGTCTTCCTGCTGCTGTTCGGCGCACTGGTCTACCTGACCAAGCGCAAGGTGTGGGCCGGCGTGGCGCACTGAGCCCTGCGATATAAGAGAATGCGAGGGCGTCGAAAGGCGCCCTTTTCATTGCAGGCATGTCGATTCATCGCAGCCGGCGCTGAACAAGGCCCTTTGCCGGACAATTTTCCGTCAGGCGTCACATGGCGGTAGCCGGACTTGGCTGCACCGGGTTACGATTGGCCAATTCCTTTCACGTCTTTAGCCGAATCTGAATGGCCCGGAGAGCCGCTTGATGAAGTCCCCGCTCGAAGAGACGCTGCTTGCCGCGATCCGCACCATTCCGGATTATCCCAAGCCGGGCATCCTGTTTCGCGACATCACCACGCTGCTCGGCAATGCGCGGGCCTTCCGCCGCGCGATCGACGAACTGGTGCATCCCTATGCCGGCCTGAAGATCGACAAGATCGCCGGCATCGAGGCGCGCGGCTTCATCCTCGGCGGCGCCATCGCCCACCAGCTCTCAGCCGGCTTCGTGCCGATCCGCAAGAAGGGCAAGTTGCCTTACGAGACGGTGCGCGTCGCCTACAACCTGGAATACGGGCTGGACGAGATGGAGATGCACAAGGACGGTGTTTCTCCGGGCGAGAAGGTAATCCTCGTCGACGATTTGATCGCCACCGGCGGCACGGCGGAGGCGGCCGTCAAGCTATTGCGGCAGATCGGCGCCGACATTCTCGCCGCCTGCTTCGTCATCGACCTGCCGGACCTTGGCGGCCGCGAGAGGTTAGAGGGGCTCGGCGTGCCGGTGAGGACGCTGATCGGGTTTGAGGGGCATTGAGCGTTTCTTCCTTCTCCCCCGTGGCAGAAGGGAAGAATTCCGCTCACCCCACCTTCACCAGCACGGCACTTTCGAATTCGATCACCTTGTCGCCCGTCGAATCGAAGGCCTCTGAGCGGAGCGTCAGCAGCCGCCAGCCCGGTCGCGAGGCAATGGGGCGGTGGGCCAGCGCCGTGCGGGTGAAAGTCACGGTTTCCCCGGCATAGACAGGTTTGGGCCATTTGAGGTTCTTGAAGCCGGGCGAGGGGCCGAATTCCGGCACCGGCCCGGGGCCGGGCCAGCGGGCGACCTCTGCCTCTATGCCAGCCTGGAGGTTCAATTTCATCCAGGTGGCGGCGGTGTGCCAGCCCGAGGCGCAGAGCCCGCCGAATATGCTGTTCCTCGCCGCCTCTTCATCGATGTGGAAAACTTGCGGATCGTATTTGCGGGCGAACGCCTTGATCGCCTCCGGTTCGAATCGATGCGAACCGAGCGTGACGGTGATACCGATGCAGAAGAATTCGTCGAGGCTCACGCACTGCCCTCGCGGGTGAGGAACATGACGGCGTTTTCGAGCTCGAAAACACCTTCGCCGCGCTGGTTGAATAACTCGCTGCGCATGGTCACCAGGCCAAGCCGGGGCTTCGATCTAGACAGGCGCTTGGCAAGGACGGTGGTGCTGCCGCTCAACAGGTCGCCGGCCAGGACCGGCCGTTTCCATTTGACCTGGTCGACGCCTGGCGCGCCCTGGGAGGTCGAGTCGAGCAGGAAGGCATCGCACAGCATGCGCATGAACATGGCGCAGGTGTGCCAACCCGAAGCCGCCAGCCCGCCGAGGATGCTGGCCTTACCCGCAGCCTCGTCGAGATGCATCGCCTGGGCATCGAACTCGCCGGCGAATTCTATGATTTCGGCGGCGCTTACCAGCTTGGTGCCGAGGTCGAGCGAAGCGCCCTCGACAAAATCCTCATAAGCCCAGGTCTTTGCGGTCATGGTCTGGAAATCCTGTTCAGGATTGTACGATCGCTGCGGGTCGGGGTCCCGGATGCAGGCAGCGCGGCATTTGGTCAAGCAATTTCTAGTGCGCCAGCCTGCGGCGCCCAAGCCGCAGCGGAGGTATTGATGACCCTACAGCCAGCCGCGGCGGCGGAAATACCAGAAGGGCAGGATTGCCGAAAGCACCATCATGCCGATGGCGAAGGGATAACCAAAGTGCCATTTGAGCTCGGGGATGATGTCGAAATTCATGCCGTAGATTGAAGCGACAAGCGTCGGCGGCAGGAAGATGACAGCGGCGACGGAGAAGATCTTGATGATGGCGTTCTGCTCGATCGAGATCATGCCGAGCGTCGCGTCGAGCAGGAAGCTGATCTTCTGCGACAGGAACGTGGCGTGGTCGGCGAGCGACAGCACATCGCGCGACAAGGTCTTGATGCGGGCGCGGGTATCCTTGCTCATCCTGGTCTGCGTGGAGGCATGGGCGAGGAAGCCGGCAAGGCGCTGCAGCGAGATCAGGCTGTCGCGGACCGAGGAGGCGAGATCCTCCTTGCGGCCAATGCCTTTCAACAGCTCCTGGAAGTCGCGGTTGCGCTTGGAAACCTTGGTCGAGCGTGCCTCGAAGATGTCGCGCGAGATCGCCTCGACGTCGCGGCCGGCGCGCTCCAGAATGTCGGCGAGGCGGTCGACGATCGCCTCCAGTAGTCCGATCAGGATGGTGTCGCCGCTGGTGCAACCGGTCGCCACCTTCTCGGCGCGCTGCGGAAAGGTCTTAAACGCCTTCGGTTCGTGGTACCGCACGGTGATCAGCCTGCTGCCGGCGAGCACGAAGGTAACCGGCGACATCAACGGATCGTCCACCTCGGTCTGCGCAGGCAGAATGGCGGTCATGAAGTAGGCGCCGTCCTCGACGTAGAGACGGCTCGAGATCTCGATCTCTTCCATCTCTTCGCGGGTCGGAACGGCGATGCCGAGCCAGGTCTCAATTGTCGTCTCTTCTTCCTTTGTCGGGTTGAAGAGGTCGACCCAGACCACAGTGTCGCTGTTCTGCAGGAGATCGTCGACCAGGCGCAGGCGATCATTGTCGACGACGAAGGCCTTGATCATCGCCGGGTCTCCCTTGCTGTTGCCAAAGAGCGTTCGTTGGAGGGGCGCGTCAGTCAGATCGCACGGACACGGGCAGGTGAGGCGCGAGGCCGGTGCAAAGGCCCCTTAGACCCCGCACGACGGCCCGTCAAGCAGCGCAAGAGGCACTGCGACCCCTGCTTTGAAGTTTGGCATCGAGCGGCGGCAATGGTGGCCGCTGGGCTCCCTCGCCTGGTCAGGTGTTGAACTTGAACAGCATGATGTCGCCGTCCTGGACGACATACTCCTTGCCTTCGTCGCGCGCCTTGCCGGCCTCCTTAGCCGCCACTTCGCCGCCCAGCCTGACGAAGTCGTCATAGGCGATGGTCTGGGCGCGGATGAAGCCGCGCTCGAAATCGGTGTGGATAACGCCTGCCGCCTGCGGCGCCCTGGCGCCCTTGTTCACGGTCCAGGCGCGTGTCTCCTTCGGCCCGACGGTAAAGTAGGTGATGAGCTGCAGCAGCTCGTAGCCGGCGCGGATGACCTTGTTCAAGCCGGGTTCGTCCAGGCCGAGCGTTGCCAGGAATTCCATTTCCTCTTCGTCCGAGAGCTGGGCGACCTCGGCCTCGATCGCCGCCGAAATCACAACGGTGCGGGCACCTTGCGCGGCCGCCATCTGCTCGACCGCCCTGGTATGGGCGTTGCCGATGGCGGCATCGGCTTCGGCGACGTTGCACACGTAAAGCACCGGGTGCGACGTCAAAAGGTTCAGTCCCTGCAGGATGCGCAGATCCTCAGCCGAGATGCCGTTGAGCAGGATGCGGGCGGGCTTGCCGGCCTGCAGTAGTTCAAGCGCCGCTTCCATCATGGGAAGTACGGTCGCTGCCTCCTTGTCCTTGCCGGCGGCACGCTTGCGGATCTGCACGATGCGGCGCTCGAGGCTGTCGAGGTCGGCAAGCATCAATTCGGTTTCGACGGTCTCGGCATCGGCGACAGGATCGATGCGGCCCTCGACATGGGTGATGTCGTCATCCTCGAAACAGCGCAGCACATGGACGATGGCGTCGACCTCGCGGATGTTGGCGAGGAACTGGTTGCCCAGCCCTTCACCCTTCGAGGCGCCGCGCACCAGGCCGGCAATGTCGACGAACGAGATGCGCGTCGGGATGATCTCCTTCGACTTGCCGATCGCGGCGATCTTCTGCAGGCGCGGGTCGGGCACCGCCACCTCGCCGGTGTTCGGCTCGATGGTGCAGAACGGATAATTGGCGGCCTGTGCCGCCGCCGTCCTGGTCAACGCATTGAAGAGCGTCGACTTGCCGACATTGGGCAAGCCAACGATGCCGCATTTGAAACCCATTTTTGTCTGGTCCTATCGGGAAATCGAAATTTGATCAGGGCTATGGGCGAAAGCGCCGACGATCGTCAAGGCGCAATTCAATTCAGACGCTGCGCGATGTCATCGGTGCCTATCGCCAACGCGTGAACGCCGGACCTGCTCAGTATTTGCAGAAGATGCCAGAACGCGTCGACATCCGCGGTTCCGAAATCGATCGTCAGTTGCCCCTCGAGCAATTGCGCACTGTGAATGATGCTTCCTACGGTCTCCGATGTTTCACGCTCGCCATCGATATCGAACCAGCCGCGAAACCATTCGTCGAAGAGATCGCCGTCAAGCTCATTTACGGGGAATTTGAAATGAACCTCGTCCCACTTGAACGGTGAGATGAGGACATCCATTCCACCGATCCCGGCGTGAATATCCGGAGAGAATTTCACATAGGTATCGCTATTGATGAACTGCGGATTTGGCTGTCCGTCATTGCCGACGAAATCAACCGCGATGAGATTTCGATAGAAGGAATCGACGTTCGAAAACTTGACCTCGGTCGCATGCGATCCTTGGCCGTTGCGAGCAAGTTCGCCGGCAGCGGCGACGAAATAATCAACATACTTCTGCCTTACGCGGCGAACCAATTGCTGGACGTCATCCATATTCATGGCTCAGTCCTTGCCGCCAAAAAGCTTCTTCAGCATCGCCGCCATCGGGCCGGTTTCGGGCAGCTTGGCCGCTGGCTGCTGCGGCCGCGCCTGGCGGACATGGCTTTGCACCTTTGGCGCCTTGGGTGGCGGGCGGTCGTCGTCGCCCGTCGGCGTGAGCTTCTCGCGCAGCGCCAGCGTCACGCGATTCATGAACGAATTGTCGTCGCCCTTGGCAAGCAATCCGGCACCATCGGCGATTGCGTCGAGCAGCACGTCCAGCCATTCGCGGTCGCCCTTGGCGAAATCGCCGAGCACATGGCCGTGCACCATTTCCTTGACGCCGGGGTGGCCGACGCCGATGCGCACACGGCGAAAATCCTTGCCGACGTGCTGGTCGAGCGAGCGGATACCGTTGTGGCCGCCGGAACCGCCACCGACCTTGACCCGAACCTTGCCGGCGGCAAGGTCGATCTCGTCATAAAAGACAGTCAGCGCCGAAGGGCCGAGCTTATAGAAGCGCAAGGCTTCGCCGACCGATTGGCCGGACAGGTTCATGAAGGTCTGCGGCTTGATCAGGATCACCTTGTCGCCGGCAAGCGTGCCTTCGGCGATCAGCCCCTGGAATTTCTTCGACCAGGGCGAAAAGGAATGGCGGCGGGCGATCGCGTCCGCCGCCATGAAGCCGACATTGTGCCGGTTGTTGGCGTATTTCGCGCCCGGATTGCCGAGGCCTGCAAAGACAAGCATCGTCGCCTCCGGGCGGGAAGGGGTTACTTCTCTTCGGCGGCAGGAGCCGCTTCGGGCGCAGCCGCTTCAGTCGTCTCTTCTACGGCCTCCGGCTTCATCGCCGAGGAGCCGGCAATGGTCGCGATGGTGAAGTCACGGTCGGAGATCACCGGCTTGACGCCGGCCGGCAAGGTGACGGCCGAAATGTGGATCGAATCGCCAATATCGGTGCCGGTGAGATCGATGGTGATGAAATCCGGGATCGCATTGGCCGGGCAGTGGAATTCGACCTCGTGGCGCACGATGTTGAGCACGCCGCCGCGCTTGATGCCGGGCGACTTGTCTTCATTGATGAAGTGCACGGGCACGTCGACATTGACTTCGGTGTCCTTGCCGATGCGCAGGAAATCGACATGGACCGGGAAATCCTTGACCGGGTCGAGCTGGAAGTCCTTGGGCAGAACCTGGATCTTGTTCCCGTCGACATCGATCGTGGCGACCGTGGTCAGAAACCCGCCGCCATGGATCTTGTAGTAGATGTCCTTATAGGTCAGCGCAATCGCCAGGGGAGGCTGCTTGTCGCCGTAAATCACTGCAGGCACTTTACCGTTGCGGCGAACTGCACGGGCGGACCCCTTACCGACCTGTTCGCGCGCTTCGGCCTTGAGCTCGTAAGTATCGTGGCTCATGGCATTTCCTTTCGCGTTGTTCTGGAGCGTTCGCGGCCGGCAACGTGCCGGGGCCGTAAACGTCGAAAGCCGACATAGCTAACGCATGACCTGGTCCGAAAACCGGAATCCACTTTTCGGGATCATGCGGGAAGGCGGCCTTCCGCCGCGTTGCCTCCAAGGGTGTCTACGCGGGTGGCGGCTCTATAGCGGAAGGCGGCGCGAGGTGCAAGCGGGGTGGAAGGTGCCCAGGGACGGACCGTGTCCCATCAATGTCAGGCCGGAAACGGCAGTGCCGAAAGCAATGCTGCAATGTACAGTCCGACGCCAAAGGACAGATGGGTCATCAGGCTGCGCAGGCGCGCAGTGCGCGGATTGGGAACTTTCGAAGCCGCGATGCCGATCCCAAAAGCCGGTTGCATCACGAAGAACGGGGCGACGATGGTGCAGACGCCGACCAACAGGGCCGGAAGCACTGTCGGGTGCCGTGCCCAGTCGAGGCTCCACACTCCAATCAGCGCCGCGGCAAATACGATGCCGGTCGCGTAATGTGCGCTCCATCCAATGGCGGTTTCGCCGCGAACGCGAGCAGCTTGCGCGATATTCGCGTGCGCGAAACGGCCACGCGGAAAGTGTCCGATCCAGCGGCCGACCCAGGCGTAATCAAGCGATGGAATCGCGAGCATTCGCTTCAGAAACCATCCCCAAAGGTCCATCAGGGCTGTCGCGCCGATACCAATGACGGCCGCACGGACAACGAACTCCAACATTTTTGCTCTCCTGTTTCACCCGTCAGACATTAACCAATTAGAATCAATCATTCAACATATTGATTGATTGATTAATTAATGCTAGCCAAGTCAAATGAAAAGCACGGACGTTCACCACCCGATCTTCGACGAAGTAGCGGATCTCGCCCGCACCTTGGGGCATGCCCACCGGCTGGTTCTGCTGCGTCACATTGCCGATGGCGAACTGGCCGTCGAGCAGCTGACGCAGCTTTCGGGGATCGCATTGGCGAATACGTCGCAGCATCTTCAACATCTCAAGCGAGCGGGCCTGGTGCAGACCCGGCGAGACGGAAAACGCGTTCTGTACCGGCTTGCAGATGTCCCAATCGAAAACGTGTTCGCGGCGCTGCGAAGCCTTGCAAACCATAGACGCGAGCAGATCCGTGAGTTTATCAACGACAGCATTAGCCAGCCGGACAGGCTGGAAAACATCTCGCGCGAGGAACTCGTGCGCCGCATGCGAAACGACGAAGTCGTGCTGCTCGATGTCAGGCCGCAGAACGAATTCGCGACGGGGCATTTGCCGGGTGCGATCAACATTCCCGCTGATGAGCTGGAGCAGCGGCTTGCGGAGCTTCCACGAGAGAAGGTCGTTGTCGCCTATTGTCGTGGGGTCCAGTGCGTTCTGTCGGCCGACGCTTTGGCAATCCTGAGGGCACGAGGCTGGGCCTCGCGCCGTTTCGAAGGCGGCTTGCCCGAGTGGGCAGCTGCAGGCCTGGGTGTAGAGGGAACGAACTACGAAAGCGGCTGACGGCCGCCAAATCGGCGTCGCCGGGCCTGGCCCAAATAACCGCAGGCGGCTGGACGGGCGCGTCGGAAGAGGGGATTCGCTTAGAAACCGAACCCGGGCTTCACCCGACCGTGGTCACCTTCCTCGCTTCCTTCATGTTAGGCAGAAAAACCGTCAGCAGCCCGAGTAGCGGCAAATACGAGCAGACCTGGAAGACGAAATCGATGCCTTTCATGTCGGCGACGACGCCAAGCACGGCGGCCGCGATGCCGCCCATGCCGAAGGCGAAGCCGAAAAAGATGCCGGCGATCATGCCGACCCGGCCGGGCACGAGTTCCTGCGCGAAGACGACGACGTTCGAGAAGGCCGAGGACAGGATCAGGCCAATCAGCACGGTGAGAACCATCGTCCACTCGAAATTGGCATAGGGCAGGGCCAGGGTGAAGGGCAGCACGCCGACGATCGAGAACCAGATCATCGCCTTCTGCCCGTAGCGGTCGCCGAACGGGCCGCCGAGCAGGATGCCCAGGGCCGAGGCGCCGAGGAACAGAAACAGCATAACTTGCGACATCTGCACCGAAACGCCGAATTTATGGATGGAATAGAAGGTGTAATAGCTGGCAAGGCTGGAAATATAGGCGTTCTTGGTCAGTACCAGCAGTGTCAGCACCAGCAGCGCTCCCATCACCTTGCGGCGCGGGAAGGGCGAGACGAAGCCTGCCGCCTTGCGGGTGCTCTGCGCGGCACGCAGGCGGCTGTACCAGCCGCCGACCTGCCACAGCACGATGATGCCGATCAGCGAGCCGCCGGCGAACCAGGCGATGCTGGTCTGGCCGAAGGGCACGACGATGAAGGCTGCCAGCAGCGGCCCCATGGCCTGGCCGAAATTGCCGCCGACCTGGAACAGCGACTGTGCCAGGCCGAACCTGCCACCAGAGGCGAAGCGCGCGATGCGCGAGGATTCCGGGTGGAAGATCGCCGAGCCAATGCCAATCAGCGAGGCGCCGATGAGGAGCAGCGAGTAATGTCCAGCATAGGCCAGCACGACCAGGCCGATCAACGAAGAGGCCATGCCGTAGGGCAGCGAATACGGCATCGGCCGCTTGTCGGTAATCATGCCGATCACCGGCTGCAGCAAGGATGCCGTCACCTGGAAGGTGAAAGTCAAAAGGCCGATCTGCCAGAAATCGAGACCGTAATTGTCCTTCAGCAGCGGATAGATCGCCGACAGCAGCGACTGCATGATGTCGTTGATGCAATGGCAGAAGCTCACCGCCAGGATGACGGTGAAGGCCGTCGCCTGAGCTGAAATGTGGCTGGCCGCTGCCGGCTTGGCGTCGGCGGTTGCTGTGGTATCGGTCAAGGCAGGCTCCGTGGTCTTTTTGGCGGGCGCTCCCGCAGGCGGTCTTATGGGCCGGCTGCCTTATACGTTGCTTGTCACGCGACTTCTTTCGTGGTTTGGTCCAATAGTTTCGCAAGTGGGCCATAGCTGATGCCGCATGGCAGGGAAATGTTCAGAGCGGGCGATACCGATCTTGGGCTGTTGCATGAGCGTCGCTGGCAATGGCTGGAGCAGGCCGTCGGGCCGGCGGTGGCGCTGCCGACCGAATATCCGGACGGCTATCACGTGCCGCGGCACCATCACAGCCGCAGCCAGTTGCTGCACGCGCTGGTCGGTGTCGTGCTGGTGACGACGCGGCATGGGCGCTGGATGGTGCCCCCCAACCACGCGATGTGGATCCCAGCCGGCACCGAACACTCGGTTGAGATGCTGGGCGACGTCAGCATGCGCTCCGTCTATGTGATGCCGGAGGCCATTCCCGGCCTGCCGGACGGGTTGCGCGTCGTCGGCATCACCGACCTGATGCACAGCCTGATCGTGGAATCGGAAAAGCTGCCGCAGGGCGCCGAGCTGGAGGGGCGGGGCGGGCTGATCATGAAGCTCCTGCTGCACGAAATCCCGAACCTGCCGCAACGGCCACTCGGACTGCCGTTCCCGTCCGACGCAAGGCTGGCAGCGCTGTGCCGGCGCTTCGTCTCGGCACCGTCACCGCACGCGACGATCGATGAATGGGCCGCTATCGTCGGCATGAGCCGCCGCTCTTTCACCCGCGCCTTTCATCGCCAGACCGGATTGTCGCTGTCGACTTGGCGCCAGCAGGCCTGTCTGTTCGCGGCGCTGCCACGGCTGGCCGACGGCGAGCCGATCACAAGGGTGGCGCTCGATCTCGGCTATGACAGCGTGCCGGCGTTCATCACCATGTTCAAGCGCATGCTGGGAGCCTCGCCACGCGGTTACATGCTCGGCGCCCGTGATGCTGGTGAAGGTGTGCGGCGAATAAGCGGTCCGGCTCGGCCTGAGTCGCAGCCCTAAAGCGCGTCGCGTTCGACCGGTCTCATGCGACGCGCTTTAGGGTCTTGTTTTATGCATGTCGTTGTCGCAAAACCGCTGCTCACTTTTGCGCGACATGTATTAATCGAACAGGCTCGACACCGATTCCTCGGTTGCCGTGCGGGAGATCGCCTCGCCCATCAGTTCGGCGATGGAGATGACGCGGATATTGGCGGCGTCCAGCACTGCCTGGGTCGGCTGGATGGAATCGGTGATGACCAGTTCCTGCAGTTTCGAGGCGCCGATGCGGGCGATGGCGCCGCCGGACAAAACGCCATGGGTAGTATAGGCGGTGACACTGGTGGCGCCGTCGGCAAGCAGCGCATCGGCCGCATTGCATAGCGTGCCGCCCGAATCAATGATGTCGTCGATCAACAGGCAATCCTTGCCGCGCACGTCACCGATGACGTTCATGACTTCCGATTCGCCGGGGCGCTCGCGACGCTTGTCGACGATGGCCAACTGGGCATCGATGCGCTTGGCGAGGGCACGGGCGCGGACCACGCCGCCGACATCCGGCGACACCACCATGACATTGGCGAGCTGCTTGTATTTCGCCTTCACGTCACGCGCCATCACCGGCACGGAAAACAGATTGTCGGTCGGGATGTCGAAGAAGCCCTGAATTTGCCCGGCATGCAGATCCAGCGTCAGCACCCGGTTGACGCCCGCCCGCGTGATCATGTTGGCTACCAGCTTGGCCGAGATCGGTGTGCGGCCGGAGGCGCGGCGGTCCTGCCTGGCATAGCCGAAATAAGGAATAACCGCAGTGATACGCTTGGCCGAGGAGCGCATGAAGGCGTCGATCATGATGAGCAGTTCCATCAGATGATCGTTGGTTGGGAACGAGGTGGACTGCAGGATGAAGACGTCCTCGCCTCGCACGTTCTCCTGGATCTCGACGAAGATTTCCTGGTCAGCGAAGCGCCTGACGCTGGCCTTGCCCAGCGGAATGTTGAGGTAGCGGGCGACTGATTCGGCCAGCACCCTGTTGGAATTGCCCGCGAAGAGCTTCATGCACCGTTCCTGGCGAAGGATTGAGAGACTCCGATAGCACTCCAGCCTCTTAGTCGGGCTTTTAGCGGCCCGCGCCGGTATTGCAAGCGTCGTGAATGGGAATCCGCCGGCTAATCTCAATAATCGCTTACGGCTTGACGATGCGGCGATAGGCCCACTTCGATGCCGACAGAATCGGGATAGCTTCTATCTTTCAGTCTGAGCATGCTCTTTTCCGAAAACCGGATTCCACTTTTCGGAATCATGCTCCAGGTCAGCCGGCGCCGCCGCCAAGCCAGGTGGCGAACTGGTCGATTGTCTGGTCGGCAATCGCCTGCATGGTCGCCGGCGCGACCGCCGCCCAGCCTTCGCCGCCACCGACGGAGGGCGCCTTCTGCTGGCCGTTGATGCGATGCAGCCGGTTGCCGGCCGGGTCATAGATGTCCCAGACATAGATGACGGTGGTGTCCTTGCCTTCCGTCATGGTCGAGAAATAGCCCTTGAGCACGTGCGTTGGGGTCTGGTCGGTGCTGCCGGCCAAGGTGATGCCACGCTGCCTGGCGCGTGTCTGAAGCTCGGCGGTCAGCGGTGTCGCGGCTTCTACCGAGGCGCCGACGATCGGCGCCACCTGCAGCCGGGTTCGCGCAATGGCAGCGGCGCTTTTGGCGGGCGGCACGGCTGCTGCCGCCGGAGGCTGCGCTGTATCTGCAGTTGGCGCGGTGCCGGAAGACGGCGCCGCAGTTGAGGGGGGCGTTGCGGCGCCGCCGGCTCCGGGCAGGGATTGGGTCGATTGCGGGGCGATGGCCGAGGGTTCGAGAACGTCCTTCGCATTGGTGCAAGCCGCCAGCGCCAGCGCCGCGAGCAATGACACGGTCGTCACATGCGATCGTCTCATTAGCCTGAAAACTCCTTGGCGACGAACGCCCCTCACACTTTTTCCATTATGGATTCACTGCACGATCAAGTCGAGATCATGGCGGGACAGCGGCTTCGGCTGGGATTCGGTCGTCAGGTAGGTGCGGCCAAGGGTCATCGCCGTTTCGGTTTCGGAGTCCATGATGATCATATGGGCGAACAGCGTCATGTTCGGCGCAATCGGTTCGGGATTACCCTGATAGAACATCGGCATATCCATCCAGGACGGGGTGAAGCGGGCGCCGAGCGAATAACCGCAGGCATTGAGCCGGTGCTTGGTCAAATTGTGGGCTTCGAGCGTGCGGGCATGGGCGTCGAACACGTCGCCGAACGTATTACCAGGTGTCATCGCCTTCTCGACTGCAAGTAGCGCGGCGCGGGCGGCATCGAACAATTCCTGGTGGCGTTTCGATACCTTGCCGGTCAACACCGTGCGCATCATTGCCGCATGGTAGTGATGGAAGACACCGGCCCATTCGAGTGTCAGCTGGTCGTTCTTGGTGAGCTTGCGGCGACCAGCCTTGTAGCGGCAGAGCAGGGCGTCGACGCCCGAGCCGATGATGAACTCGTTGGCCGGATAATCGCCGCCGCCGGCAAAGATCGCGCCTTGCATGGCGGCGAGGATCAGCGCCTCATCGCCGCCCTGCTTGATCAGCGGCAGTGCTGCGTCCAGCGCGTCGTCGGCCAGATTTGCGGCTTTTTCCGCCTTGGCGATTTCGGCCGGGCTCTTGAACAGCCGCAGCCGGCTGACAATGCCAGAGGCATCTGCGATCTGCCCGAAGGTCTGCAACTGCTCGTCGAGGCGCCGGCCATTATATGCCGTCAGGCCGTGGGTGTCGTATTCGACGCCGATGCGGGCGCCGAGCAGGTCAAGCTCGTTGAGCAAATTGCGCAGGTCGACCGCCGGATTGGCGCCGTTGCGATCCGTCCACAAAACGATGTTGTCGATGATCGAGGTGTGGCGTGCCTGGCGCAAATCGGCCGAACGCGTCAGCAGTACCATCGAGCCGTCGGCCTTGACCACCAGGCACTGGAAAAAGCAGAAGCCGAACGTGTCGTAGCCGGTTAGCCAATACATGCTTTCCTGCGCAAACAGCAGGACGGCGTCGAGCTTCTTTTCGGCGATCTCGATCATCAGTCGATCGCGCCGCGCGTCGAATTCCGAGCGTTCGAAATGCAGCGCCATCAGTCAGTCTCCAAAACGATTGCCGAAACCTGCCGTCCGTAGTCGGGCTCGTTGCGATGCGTGCTGCGCCGATAGGAGTAGAAAAGCTCTTCCTCGGCATAGGTGCAGCGGCCGAGCCCTTCGGCATTGACGCCAGCCTTGGTCAGCCGGTCGACTGTGTAGCGGTTGAGATCGAACATCGCGTGTCCGGCATTTGCGGAGGGCGCGAAATAGCGGGCATTACCGGCATCGGCGTCGACGAAGCGGGCGACGAATTCCGGTCCGACTTCGTAATTCTGTGGGCCGATGGAAGGACCGAGCACTGCGACGATGCGGTCACGCCGGGCGCCGAGGCTTTCCATTGCCGCGATGGTGTTTTCCAGCACTCCCGTGAAAGCGCCTTTCCAGCCGGCATGGGCGGCTCCGATAATGCACGCCTCGGCGTCAGCGAAGAGGACCGGTCCGCAATCGGCGGTCGAGGCCCCGATGGCAATGCCCGGCCGGTCGGTGACGATGGCGTCGGCCTTGGGACGCTCGCCGGCAAAAGGTTCCCTGGCGATGACGACGTCCGGCGAATGAACCTGATGAGCAGTCAGCAGATGGCTTGCCGCCACGCCCATCCATTCGGCGACGCGGCGGCGATTCTCGCGCACCAGCGTCTGGGCGTCGCTCGATCCGGTGCCGATGTTGAGGCCCCGGTAGATGCCGCTGGAAATGCCGCCGACGCGTGTGAAGTAGCCGTGGCGGATGCCTTGCGCCGTTTCCAGCAAGGGCGACCGAACGGGATCCGGTTTGGTCTGATTCAGCATGGCGGCTTTGTTGTCCGTATGGGCGATTTCGTCAAGCGCGTTGAAGGCGGCCGAGTTGAAGGTAGGCGAGTTGAAGGCGGCGCAGTTGAAGGCGAGTGCAGTTGATGTCGGGCGCGGCCGGAGAGGGGAGAGTGGTAGAGGCGGCAGCGAAAAGTCAATCCGCGCTTGCGAACGGCGGAACGGCAATGCCGGAAGGAAGGATGGCAAGCACCTTGAAGAGCTCGCCCATGGCCTGCTGACCGGCGAGGCGCTCGACGTCGGCCGCGATCTTTTCACGAGCTGCCTGATCGGCATTGGCGCCGAGCCGGCCAGCTCGTTCGAGAAGCCCCATTTTGAGCAGGAATTCACCTTGCGTGGAGAGGTGGGCATCGAGGCTGTGTGCCCGAACGGTTGCCGCGAGGGCAGCGAAATCGACATGGGCGGTGAGATCGGCCTCCCCCGGATTGGCCAGCACGTCCTCATGATCGTGCTTGCGCAAGGCCTGCAAGGTGTCGCCGATGCCGGGCTGGAGGTGACCGTAGTCGAGAAACAGGCCGGCGCCGCCAAATCCGGCAAGTCGCCCGGCGATGGCCGCCATCAGAGCGGCGCGGGCCGGCGCCACCTCGACGATCGCACCTTGCGGCGCATTCTCGGCACCCTCCGGCAGCAGCATCGGATCGAGCGAGCCGGCGCCGACGAAAAAGCGCAGCCGGTTCGCATCGTCGAGACCGATCATCCGTTCGCGCCAGCCGGCTCCGGCGCGGACGAACTGGCGAATAGGCACCGCGTCAAACAGCTCGTTGCCAACAATCAGAAGCTGCCCCTGCGGTAGTGTGTCGATGGTTTCATTCCAGGCGATGGTGGCCGACGTCCCGGCAAGCGTCCGTTTCTGGACCTCGGTCAACCGCGGACTGGTCTCGATCAAGGCGAATGATGCGCTGGCGGTAAGCGTCGGATCGAGCCGCGAAAGCGTGCGCAGCATATCTCTCATCAGCGTGCCGCGGCCGGGGCCTATTTCGGCGATGGCGACCGGCGTCGGCCGGCCGATCGCCAGCCATGCCTGGTAGAGCCAGACGGCGACCAGCTCGCCAAACATCTGGCTGATCTCCGGCGCGGTGACGAAGTCGCCGGCGGCGCCGAACGGCTCGCGTGTCTTATAATAGCCGTCCTGCGGATCGAACAGGCAGAGCGCCATGTATTCGCTGATGGGGATCGGTCCCACCGCACCGATCAGCTCGGCGATGCGTGTCTTCAGCGGCGTCATGCGGGCTGCGGTTTTGTCACCGGCTTGGCTGTAGCCATCGCCCAGATGCCGGCCAGCACCATCGGCAGCGACAGCACCATGCCCATGGTGAGCCAGCTCGTGCCAAGGAGATAGCCGAGCTGCTGGTCGGGCTCGCGGAAGAATTCGACGAAGACGCGCGAGGCGCCATAGCCGGCAATGAAGGCGCCGCCGACGAAGCGCGGCGTCTTCAGCTTGAGCCGCGAATGAGTGAGAAAGCGCAGGACAAGGAACAACACCAGCCCTTCGAGCAGCGCCTCGTAGATCTGGCTCGGATGGCGTGCAAATGGGCCGCCATTGGGGAATTCGAATGCCCATGGAACGTCGGTCGGTCGGCCCCATAGTTCGGAATTGATGAAGTTTGCCAGGCGAACGAGGCCAAGCCCCACCGGCACGCCGGCGGCAACAACGTCGAACAGCGACCATGTGCGGATGCCACGCGCCCGGGAAAACAGCGTCATGGCGAGAATGACGCCGAGCAGGCCGCCATGAAACGACATGCCGCCCTGCCAGACGGCGACGACATCGAGCGGATTGGCGATGTAACGCGGCAGGTCGTAGAACAACACGTAGCCGGTGCGTCCGCCGAGCACCACGCCGATGGCCGCCCAGACGATGAAGTCGTCGAGATCCACGGGCTTCATCGGCAGGGTGCCGTCGGGCCAGAGTTTCGGGTTGGTGACGAGGCGCTTGGCATACCACCAGGCGAACAGGATGCCGACGATGTAGCCGACGCCGTACCAATGCACCGCCAGCGGTCCGATCCGGACGATGACCGGATCGATGTTGGGGAAGGGCAGGGCAGCCAGCGGCAGCAAATATTCGCTCAACAGGGTCTCCCGGTTCCGGTCAGGTTCGGGCGCGGACCATGCGGCAGGGTTTTGGCAGGGTCAAGGCGAGCATATCCTTGCATTCCGCATCGTGCGCCACTACGTCAATTCGACCAAGCGAGGATTTGCCATGGCGACCGGACCGAACCGCATTCTCGATGAATTCGCCAAGCTGATGACCGACGCAGCCGGTGCCGCGCAAGGCGTGCGGCGCGAGGTGGAGACCGCCTTCAGGGGCCAGGCCGAGCGGATACTCAACTCCATGGACGTCGTGCAGCGCGAGGAATTCGAGGCCGCTCGCGACATGGCGGCGAAGGCCAGGGAAGAAAACACCCGCCTCGCTGCTCGCATCGAAGCGCTCGAGGCCAAGCTTGCCGAAATGACCGGTCAGGCAGCGCCTGCGGCTTCGGCAAAGCCGCGTGCAAAAAAATAATAAAAATATTCGTTAAACTTTTCCACAAAGCCGGATCGCAAAAAGCGCTTTGTCGTGAATCGCTTACCGGTACTGCGTGGATCTTTCCGACAGCGCCTTTCCACATGCGAATGACGCAGTGCGAAAAATTGGGCTGGTCACGCGACTCCCGATCAATAGACTGAATTTGTTGCATGATTCGGAGCAGGGTCATGCGCCGGGCGGTGGGGTCCGGTCCGGGGTCTTTGCGTTGACGAAGTCCTGGCCGTCCGAGTTCTAGGCAGAATTGTTCGAGTGTGCCTCTCCCGCGGAGCGTGTGGTGGCGCTCCCAGAACGACAGGAAGCATTTCATGGAACTTCTCGAACTCGAATTCTCCCGCGAAATCCATCCGGTGGATGTTATCGAGCAGGTGGCGCACAACAACGATTGGTCCTTCGAGCGGGCCGGCGATGACGAGATCTCGATCTCGGTCGCCGGAAGCTGGACCGACTACCACGTTTCATTCTCCTGGATGGAGGACTACGAGGCGCTGCACCTGGCCTGCGCTTTCGACATCAAGGTGCCTGAGGCGCGCGCGCTCGAGGTGATGCGGCTGCTTTCGCTGATCAACGAACAGATGCTGTTTGGGCATTTCGACCTCTGGGAGCAGGAAGGCGCCATCATGTTCCGCCAGTCGCTGCTGCTGGCCGGTGGGGTTGAGCCGTCGAGCCAGCAGGTCGAGGTGCTGCTGTCGTCGGCGCTGGAAGCCTGCGAATGCTATTTTCAGGCCTTCCAGTTCGTCGTCTGGTCGGGGACTTCGGCCAAGGACGCGCTGGCCGGCGTGCTGTTCGAAACCTACGGAAACGCCTGACCGTCGATGGGTTCGAGCAACGCGAGAAAAACCGAGATCAGCTTCGCCGATTTCGACCGCGTCGACATCCGCGCCGGCACGATCGTCGAGGCCGAGCCTTTTCCCGAGGCGCGCAAGCCGGCGATCAAGTTGAAAATCGATTTCGGTCCCGTGATCGGGGTGAAGAAATCCTCGGCCCAGATCACGAAATACTATACACCTGAAAGCCTGATCGGCCGGCAGGTGTTCGCGGTGGTCAATTTCCCGCCGCGTCAAATCGGGCCATTCATGTCGGAAGTGCTGACGCTCGGTTTTCCCGATGAAGAGGGCGCCGTCGTCCTCGGCGCGATCGAGCACAAGGTGCCGGACGGCGGCAGGTTATTCTAACTGCGGTTTGCTCAGGCGGCCAGTTTTCGCGTGGTACCCAGTGCTCCTTCGACCGTTTCCATGAACATTTCTGCACAGGCCTTCCAGCTGTAGCGCATAGCACGTTGCCGCGCCTCGGTGCGGTCGACGAGAAGCGCGGCGAGCGCTGCTTGCCTCAGCTCTTGCGAGACTGCGCCGCCTATGCCGTCGCCCACAATATCGATCGGCCCGGTGACGGGATAGGCTGCGACAGGCGTGCCGCTGGCCAACGACTCGATAATGACGTTGCCGAATGTGTCGGTGCGGCTGGGGAAGACGAAGACGTCGGCCGAGGCGTAGATCTCGGCCAGTTCGTCGTTCGGGCGATGGCCGAGAAAATGGGTATCGGGATATCTGGCCTTCAGCTTCGCCAATTCCGGCCCTTCGCCGACAACCACCTTGCTGCCGGGCAGGTCCAGGTCGAGGAAAGCCGGCAGGTTCTTCTCGATCGCGACGCGGCCGACGCAGAGGAAGATCGGTCCCGGAAGCCCCAGGTCCTTTCTTTTATCCGGCCGAAAATGATCGGTATCGACGCCACGCGTCCATGGCCGAAGCTTGGTGAAGCCGCGTGCCGCAAGATCGTCGGCAAGCGACTGGGTGGCGACCAGCGTGCCCTGTCCCGAATTATGGAAATCGCGCAGCCAGCGATAGGCCCATGCTTCTGGCACCGGCAGACGCGCGCTCAGATATTCCGGAAAACGTGTGTGATAGCTGGTCGTGAACGGACGGCCGGCGTTGCGGCAGTAGCGCCGCGCCATAATGCCGAGCGGTCCTTCGGTGACGATATGGATGTGATCCGCCTTGCGTGCCTCGATCAGCTGCGCCACGCGGTGCGGCGTCGTCAGCGCCAGCCTGATGTCGGGATAGGTCGGCAGAGGCAGGGTGCGAAAGATGTTCGGCGTCAGGAAGTCCGTCTCGACATCGAAGGATTTCAAAGTCTCCGAGAGGCGCTCCAGCGTGTGGACGACGCCGTTGACTTGCGGGCGCCAGGCATCGGTGACCATCAGGATGCGCATGGCGGTCCCTTGGCGGAGAGCTTGATTGCTTTGCCGCGATGCCTGAACGGCGACCACGCCGCCGCTCTGGCCTCGCACCAGCGCACCCGGGCAGGCGCGGGGTCGAAATGAGGCCGCAGGGCCGAATCAATCAGGATCGCGCGCTTCATTGGCGCTCTTCACCATGGTTTCATGACGGGCGGATGAAGGCCGGCCTCGCTCCCGTCAAGCCGGAACCTTGATCACCGCCCGCAGGCCGCCGAGCGGGCTGCGTTCGAGGACGATGTCGCCGCCATGGCTGCGGGCAATGTCGCGTGCGATGGAAAGGCCAAGGCCGGTGCCGCTGGCGTCGAGGTTGCGGGCCTCGTCCAACCGCACGAAAGGCTTGAATACATCCTCCCGCTTTTCGGGCGGAATGCCCGGACCGTCATCGTCGATAGTGACGAGCAGCGAACCGCGTCCATGATTGGCATTGATCTCCACCGTCTTGGCATAGCGGAATGCATTGCCGACGACGTTGGACAGCAGCCGGGCAAAGGCATTGGGGCGCACATGGACATGCGGATCGCCGGCAAGCACGGTCGACAGCTTGCGCTTGCGCAGCGCGGCTTCCTCGCGAAGCTTGTCGAAGAAGGCTTCGAGGTCGAACCGGCCGGCGTCTTCCGATGCTTCGCCGCGTGCAAAGGCAAGGTAGCCTTCCAGCATCGACTGCATGTCGTCGATATCCTGGTCGAGTGCCTGGGTGTCGGCCGCCTTGGTCCCGGCCAGCGCCAATTGCAGCTTGAAGCGGGTGAGGATGGTCCTCAGATCGTGGCTGACGCCGCTCAGCATGGCGGTGCGCTGCTCGAGCTGGCGTTCGATGCGTTCGCGCATCTGGATGAAGGCAAAGCCGGCGCGGCGGACTTCCTCGGCGCCGCGCGGGCGAAAATCGCGAGGCATCGGCCGGCCTTTGCCGAAGCTCTCGGCCGCCTCGGCCAGCGTCAGAATCGGCCGGATCTGGTTGCGCAGGAAGGGAATGGCGATCATCAGCAGCACCAGTGAGGTGCCGACCATCCAGATCAGGAAAATATGGGTGTTCGATGCATAGGCCTGGCTGCGGCGCACGAAGACCCGCAGCACCTTGTTCTCGAGCTGGACGCGGACCTCGACGATATTTGAATTGCCGACCGTATCGATCCAGAACGGACGGTTGATCTGGCGGGTGATCTCGGACGAAAGGATCTCGTCGAGGATCGAGAAGAACGGCTTTGGCCCGGGTGGCGGCAGTGGGTCTGGCGGCAGGAGGTCGACCTTCAACTGCATGCGATCCTGGGCGATGCGGATGACGTTGGCGTAGTCGGCGTCGTGCGGATAGGTCTCTATCAGGTCGATGATGGCGGCGATGTCGCGCACCGTGGCCTGCGACAGGCGCTGCGTCACGGTCTGCCAATGGCGCTCCATGAAGACAAAGGCGACGACCGACTGCAGCATGATCATTGGCGCGATGACGATGATCAGCGAGCGGGCATAGAGCCGCTTCGGCATGTAAAGCGACACCAGGCGCCAGAAACGGTTCCAAGCGCGCGGCACGGCCTTCAGCGCCCGCGTCGCGCGGGCGCTCAAGCCGCCATCTTCCGGCCGTTCGAGTTGCGTGGTCGCCATTCGTCTTTTCGCTCACCGGCGGCCCAGCAAAGGACCGCTGTCGGCGGCATTCTATTCCACGCTGAGCCGATACCCAATACCGCGCACGGTCTGCAGCCAGACCGGATTGGACGGATCGCGTTCGATCTTGCGGCGCAGCCGGTTGATCTGGACGTCGATCGTGCGCTCGCCGACCTCGGACTCGTCGCCGACAAGCTCATGCCGCGGTATCGTTTCGCCGGCACGCGCAGCGAAGATCGCCAGGATTTCCTGCTCGCGGTCCGTCAGCTTGAGCGCCTCGCCGCCGCGCTTCAGCTCACGCCTGGCGATCTGGAAGGTATAGGGGCCGAAGACCAGCTGTTCGACCTTGGGCGTCGTCGCGGGGCCGCCGCGGCGCAAGATATTGTTGATGCGCAGGATCAGCTCGCGCGGGTCGAACGGTTTTGGCAGATAGTCGTCGGCGCCGGCCTCGAGCCCGGTGATCCGGCTGTCGGTTTCGGACAGTGCGGTGAGCATCAGGATCGGTACGTTTTTTTCCGCCCGCAGCGCCTTGGTGAGATCGACGCCGCTTTCACCCGGCATCATGACGTCGAGCACGATCAGATCGAAATCGAGGCCGGTGAGCTTGCGCCGCGCCTCGCCGGAATTTCCGGCAACGGTGACGCGAAAACCGTTTTCGGTCAGATACTGTTTCAGAAGATTGCGGATTCGGGTGTCGTCGTCGACCACCAGCAGATGCGGCGCGTCGTCTTCCGGTGCTGTCGGATGATCAACCCTCTCAATGGTCTCCATGGCTTTTCCCTGACATCTTTGCGGGCACAATGTCGATCTGCGCCCTTAGTTCCGGATTGACCATCGCCTCAAGGAACCGTTCGATAACGGCGCGTTCGGTGGCTCCGGAATCCTCCAATGCAGCATGGATGCGGCGCGACTGTGGCCGCGCCAGTGCCAGCGCCAGCGCACGGCCCTTGGCCGTCGGATAAAGCTCGCGCTGGCGGCGGTCGCGAGGGCCCTGCAATTGCACGATATGGTCGGTGTCGATCAGTTGCTTGAGCACGCGCGCCAGGCTCTGCTTGGTGATCTTGAGCACGTCGAGGAGCTCGGCGACCGTCAGGCCGGGCCGGCGATTGACAAAATGCAGAACCCGGTGATGAGCACGGCCAAAACCGTAGTCGGCCAGGATCTGGTCCGGATCGGAGGTAAAGTCGCGATAGGCGAAGAAGAACAACTCGATGATGGCGAAATCGATGCCATCCTCGTCGGTGATCGCCGTCCTGATCGGCTCTGCGGCTGCGTGGCTCGTCATCTTTTCTCCGTGTGAAGCAGGAAATTATGTCAGCACTATTGACGTATTTTCCGCGCGATGGTAATTTTTGGCAAGCTTTTCGGCGGATTGCGAACGAAAAGGCAAACGAAGCCCTTTTTTCCGGAACTTCCTGAGTTTGCCAGACCTTAAATATCCGCCTACGCTTTGAGACAATGGCCGCCCGCGGCGGCCGAGGCGAAACACGCAACGACACAATGATGTGCGGGCTGCCGCCCGCGGGAGGTTACCATGGCATCCGTTCCCTTCGACCAACTGGACGGCTTTATCTGGATGAACGGCGAATTCGTCAAATGGGCCGCCGCCAAGATCCACGTCTTGACCCACGGGCTGCACTACGCCAGCGCGGTATTCGAGGGCGAGCGCGCCTATGGCGGCGAAATTTTCAAGCTGACCGACCACACCGAACGCCTGCATGAGTCGGCGCGCCTGCTTGGCTTCAAGATACCCTACTCGGTCGCCATGATCGACGACGCCTGCCGCACGCTGTTGAAGAAGCAAGGTTTCCAGGACGCCTATGTCCGGCCGATCGCGTGGCGCGGCAGCGAACAAATGGGCGTTTCGGCGCAGAACAGCCGGATCAACTGCGCCATCGCCATCTGGCAGTGGCCGAGTTATTTCGACCCGGCGCAGAAGCTGAAGGGCATCCGCCTCGACATGGCCGAATGGCGCCGCCCCGACCCGCGCACCGCACCGTCGAAATCGAAGGCGGCCGGCCTCTACATGATCTGCACCATGTCCAAGCATGCCGCCGAGGCCAAGGGCTATGCCGACGCCATGATGCTCGACTGGCGTGGCCAGGTGGCGGAAGCGACAGGCGCCAACATCTTCTTCGTCAAGGACGGCAAGATCCATACGCCCAAGCCCGATTGCTTCCTCGACGGCATCACCCGCCGCACGGTCATCGGCCTTGCCAAGGACCGCGGTTTGGAGGTGATCGAGCGCGCCATCATGCCGGAAGAGCTTGAAGGCTTCCAGCAGTGCTTCCTCACCGGGACAGCGGCCGAGGTGACGCCGGTTTCGGAGATCGGCCCGTACCGATTCGAGGTCGGTGAGATCGCCAAGACGCTGATGAATGACTATTCTGCAGCCGTTCAACCCAACCACGCGATTGCTGCAGAATAACGAAAGTCACAGCTTTTTTATCAAGTAGGGGCGGTTTTCGGGCCGCCCCTTTTATTTAAGCGTTTGCGCATTTGACTTTCGTCCAATTCGGCGTCTCATGATGGCGTCGGCCCGGGAGGCTGGCAGCTATGGAGGGATTGGAAATATGGATATGAACACGCTTCTTCCGATCATTATTCAGGTGATTACGGGTATCATCGGTGGTCAGGCGGTGGGCGCGGCTATCAAGACGGCGGCGATGGGTCAGCTTCCCAAAATCCTGGGCGGCGCTGTTGGCGGCGTCGGCGGGGCGGCCATCCTCAGCAGCCTGCTGGGCGGTGGGGCGGTCGATCCGGCAGCAGCCGCCACGGCGGCAGGGGCCGGCAGCGCGTTGAACATTCCCAACATCGTTGGCGGTGCCGGCGGCGGCGCCATCCTGACCGGCATCATCGGTGCGGTCATGAACGCGATGAAGAAATAAGCTTTCGACGTTTCAGGCTTTTCAAATGGGCGGCTTCGGCCGCCCATTTCGTTTGCCGTTTGCGGGAGCGGTGGACGCCGTCCGCGTGTGTCTCTACATCAGGGCCTGATTCAACAAGGTTAGAGCTTTCCTGACGCGTTCGAGGGGACGCGCGGAGCTCCGACAGTGTGAAAGGACAAATATGGGTCAGCTCAACGCCGGCATCGTGCCGGTCACGCCGTTCCAACAGAACTGCACCATCCTCTTCGACATGGACGACAGACAGGGCGTCGTCGTCGATCCGGGCGGCGACATCGACAAGGTGCTGGCGGCGCTCAAGGACAATGCGATCACTGCCGGCGCGATCTGGATCACGCATGGCCATATCGACCATGCCGGCGGGGCCATGGAACTGAAGGAGGCGCTCGATATCGAGATCATCGGCCCGCATGCCGCCGACCGTCCGCTGCTCGCCAATCTCCAGAACCAGGCAAAGCGCTACGGCATCACCGATCCCGTGCGCAACTGTGTCCCCGACCGGTTCCTCGCCGAGGGCGAGACCGTTTCGTTTGGCTCACAGGTGTTTGAGGTATTCCATTGTCCGGGCCACGCACCCGGCCACATCGTCTACTATAACCGGGCGGCGAAGTTCGCCCATGTCGGCGACGTGCTGTTCCGCGGTTCGGTCGGCCGCACCGACCTGCCGGGCGGCGACCACGCCGCGCTGATCGCCTCGATCAAGGAGAAGCTGTTGCCGTTGGGCGACGACATCGGCTTCATCTGTGGCCATGGTCCCGGCGGCCGTTTTGGTGAGGAGCGGCGGAGCAATCCTTATTTGGTCTAAAGCCGGCCTGGTCTGAAACCGCGAAAAACAAAAAGCGCCACCCACCGGGCAGCGCTTTTGTTCAGGACAGGAAAACTGTCTTAATTGGCGGTGCAAAAATGCTGTTCGCCGTCATAGCCAGTGAACGTGCCGGTACGCGCGTTGAAGCTCTGGTAGCGGTCCGAGCAGTATTCGTACCAGCCGCGGGTCCACGGCTCCGCATAGCTTTCGGCATAGGCTACTCGCGGCTGCACGTAATAGCGGCGCACCGGGGCAGGCCGGTAGTATTCATCATCATAGGCCGGGTCGTAATAGCGGGGCTGCGGGCTGGCGAGGGCACCGCCGATCAAGGCACCGGCCGCAAGACCAAGGACGCCGGCCGCAACGGCGTCGCCGTGGCCGTGGTGGCGGCGGTGATGGCGCCATTCATCGGCACTGGCCGCAGGCAAGGTCGCAAGCGTGGTCGCAACGACCGCGGCGGACAGGATGGCAGTCTTGAAAATTCCGTTCATGTCGGTCTCCTTCGTGCCGGCCCGGGTCGTTTTCGGGGGGATGCGGTCCGGCTTTAACGAAGATTAATATGCGACCGTGGCTGAACGGGGGCTGAACGAAATTTGACCAAGCGGTTCATTTAACTGGGGTTCAAACATGCGGCAAACACCGCAGGCCAGACCGGCCCACGTCCATTCTGTCCGGGGCTGGTTCAGCCGATCGACAGGTTGACGGCTTTGGGACCCTTGCCGCGCTTGTCCGGCTCGGTGTCGAATGTCACTTTCTGCCCATCCTCAAGACCGGGAAGACCCGACGCCTGCACGGCCGAAATATGGACGAAGACATCCTTTGCCCCGTCGTCCGGCGTGATGAAGCCGAAGCCCTTGGCGTGATTGAAGAATTTGACGGTGCCGGTCTGCGGCATGGGAAGCTCCTTTGATCCCACAAGTCCAGTCTCGGGCCGGCAAATGCCCGGACGGAAATTTGTCCTTTATTTTAGTGCCATCGGCAAGAGAAAGTTTTGCGGGTGCCGGCAAGCATCCCGGAACACAAAAGGCGCGACGAAAACCGCCGCGCCTTTATAAAATTCGAGTTCACACCAAAAGCCTTGCAGCATCCTCACACACCCGAAAGGACGCGCGGCACGCCGCCGTTCAGGCGGCGCGGAGATTGACCGCTTTCGGACCCTTACCCATACGGTCGGGCTCGACATCGAAGGTGACCTTCTGACCGTCGACGAGCGTGCGCAGCCCGGAAGCCTCTATCGCCGAGATGTGGACGAATACATCCTTGGCGCCGCCATCGGGCGTAATGAAGCCGAAGCCTTTGGTAGCGTTGAAGAATTTAACGGTGCCGGTCTGGGCCATTGGGGAAACTCCTTCACCCGTGTCAGTCTTGGTGGTTCCGCCCGCCGCCTGGCGCCGTGGGCAAGTCCCGGTGGTTGCTTCGGCAGTCATGCATTGGCGCATGGTAAAACCCCCCGCCGAAAACGGGGCTGTCAGAGATTCACAGTATCGGGGAAAGGTCGTCCAAAACGTTCCGCTCTCCGGGTCGCAAATGCCCGAACACAAAATTTATCGCACGGAAACGTGATGCTTGCAAGATAGAGCCGCGGGCGGCCCAACAGGCGCATCCCGACGCATCGCACCGATAGAACTGGTTCTCCGCGCGGTCATCGGCCAGACGCAACCCAGGCATGGTCCAGCAAGCTGGGCCGGTGCTGTTTTGGACTTGCGCCGGCATACCGCCTTGGTTTGCATGCGCCAGGCTGCAAACGGGGTTGCATTTCGCAGCAGAATGGCGAGATTGACGAAGATCGGCCCGATGCAGGCGCGATTACGCGGGGGCGGGAGTTTCGAGGGAGGGAATATTTATGCGGCTTCTTGCGGCAATCTTTTCGCGGCAGGGTTTTTCCATCTTGTTCCTGTCGGCAATTCTTGCGGCCTGCACCGTCGTGGTCGATGAGGGGCCAGGGCCGCGCCCGCCACGGCCGGGGCCGCAATTCTGCACCAGGCAATATGACCCGGTCTGCGCCAGGCGCGGCGGCGACCGCCAGACCTTCGCCAATGCCTGCCTTGCCGAACGGGCCGGATACCGCATCATCCGTGAAGGCGAGTGCCGTGGCGGTGGCGGCGGCGGGGAGCAGACATTCTGTACCCGCGAATACCGCCCGGTCTGTGCCCGTCGCCATGGCGAACTGCGCACGTTCCCCAATCAATGCGAGGCCCGCGCGGCGGATTATCGGGTCGTCGATGATGGGCCGTGCTAGCGCACCGGCCTCACTGTTCGTCCGGATAGGCACCATCGGCGGGGCCGACGTAGAGCTCGGCGCCGTCCTCGTTGGAGATGCGCAGGCGATCGGGGATCTGCGGCATCATCAGCGTGTGAAGCAGCGTGGCGGCGCCTTGCAGGGCGGCGCGCAGGTTCGGTGCCTCCAGCGACACTCGATCGAGTGTCGCTTCGTCGGCATCGCGCGAGCGGTAGAACTCGATGACGAAGTTCAAGCACGCCTCCAGGCAGATTGTCGTGCGATCGAACCCTAGCCTTTGGACTTGGGTTTCACAGCGGTCTCCGCCTGCTTGACCGCCGAGCCGAAGGGCGAGGCCGGTTTTGCCGCCACCTTGTCCTTCTTGGGCTTGCGTGTCTCGCGATTGCTGCGCTGTTGACCCTTGGCCATTTTCTGATCCCTTATACGTGTTGCGGATTGCTTTCGGCTCAGTTGGCCGGGTTGTCGACCGGTTCGAGATTGTCTTCCGTGGTGACCCGCTCATAGGTCTCCTGATCGCTGCGAATGCGATATTGCGGCGAGCCGTCCTTGACCGGCAGCCGGCTCTTTATCTGGAACAGCTCCGCGGTCTTTTGGGCAAGGCCGGTGCGGCTCTTCATGCGAACAGTCTGGCCGACGGTGAAGATATGCGAGGGCGTGTCCGTGCGCCGCGCACTCTGCTGGAAGCGGATCATGTGGCATTCTCCTGGTCGTGCCGAAGCGCTGCTTCGAGTTCGGCGTGGTCGACGGCGACAAGCCGGCCGGTTGGGCTTTTCACCGTCCTTGCCGGCAGATGGATGAAGGTGGCGACGCGGCGCCAGGCAAGCCACGACATGCCGTCGATCAGTTCCTCGTCGTGGTCGATGTCATAGTCGCCGGCCGGCTGCATGCCATCCAGGCCGCCAAGCACGAAAGGTGCCGCGAAATGCGCGATGGAATGAGTGGTGCGGGCAGACATTCTCGTGCCTTGAAGTTTCTTTCCGGCCTGGCTCCGAAAGCGGAGCCTGCATTGCGGTACCAGGTGTCGGCGATTTGGATCAGTTTGGCGGGCCGAGAACCCTGACGCCGCGAGGGCCCAAGCATGACCCAAAAACGGTTTCATACCATTAGTCCGAAAATGCGGCTTATTCAAGAAGATTCCGGCCTCTTACCCCTACCAACGCAAAATTACTTTTCTATAGTTATTTGCAGAACGATGATACGATCCCGGTGCACCTCAAAAATTGTTTGAAGAACTTCCGGAAAAATTCCTCCGGCATTTGTATTTATTTAGGTATGAAAGGAAGAGAGTCATGAATTCCGCAAGAACACCGGATGTCCCGACAGTTGCAGTCAATCCCGTCGCAAAGCCGATAAAGGTTATGTCGCCGCGCCTCACGATAAGAAGCGACGAGGCGGCAAGGCGAAGGCTTGCCGACACCGATGGCACGGTGCGGCGGGCGCGCCAGCTTGCCGAAAGCAACCGCCTGATTTGACGCGCAGCCATGACACTCAATTTTCCCAATCCCAGCCGTTCCTACGACGCGGCGGCCAAGCGTATTCGTTTCGTCGGCCATGACGGCATGTTCGAAGTCCCGTTCTTCGTCGAGGTTGCGGCACTTTCGGCGGCAAACCCGGCCGCAAGCGGAGCCGAAGCCGAATTTCTCAGCGCCTTCGACGCCAAGCGTTCGTCGATCCACGATATTGCGCGCGAAGCCTACTCGCATGGCCGCAGGAACATGTATGTGCTGACGCCGGCCGACTTCCGCTAGTTTGGGGTTTGCTCCATAGTGCCCGTCGTCTGCTCTTGCACGCGCCGCAGCGATGGCCTAGATCGCGGCAGGCGGACAACACGGCAGGTTTCCCATCAACAGAAATCCGAGACAACCGGCAGGCGCACGTTACGGCTCAGGCGGGCAGCCGCCCCTGGGGCTTGACCAGTACGTGCAGCAGGCGCTGCAGCTGCACCAGGCGGGGCGCCGGCAGGAGGCCGAGGCGCTTTACCGTCAGGTGCTGGCGCAAAAGGCTAACCACTCGGCCGCCGCGCATTTCCTCGGGCTTCTGCTGCACCAGACCGGGCGCAGCGCCGAGGGGCTGGCGCTGATCGAACAGTCGGTTCGGCTGCAGCCGAACAATCCGGATTTCCTCAACAATCTCGGCACCGTGCTGCGCGACCTCGGCCGGGTCGCGGCCGCAGCCGATCTCTTCCGCAAGGTGGTGGCAACCAGGCCGGACCAACTGGCGGCGCGCGACAATCTCGGCTCGTCGCTGAAGCAGCTCGGCCAATTCGAAGGCGCCGAGGATATTTATCGCGGTACGATCGGCCGCAACCCGTTCCATGTCCGCGCCCGTGTCGGGCTTGCCGAGACGCTGCAGGAAGCGGGCCGGCTGGATGAGGCATTAGCTGTTTTTCGCGAGGCGCTGACGATCCGGCCGAAGGATGCCGATCTTTTGCATGGCCTGGGTGTCGGGCTGATGGAAAAGGGCAGTCTCGACGAGGCTGCGGATCTTTTCAGGCAGGCGCTGGCGGTGGATCCCGGCATGGCAAGGGCCTGGCTAATGCTCACCCAGGTCAAGCGCCAGAAGGAGCGCGACGCCGAGCTTGCCCGGATGGAGGCGGAGCACGCCAGGGCGCCGCAAGGCAGCCTGCCGCGCATGCAGCTTTCCTTCGGCCTCGGCAAGGCCAATGACGACCTCAGGGATTATGGTCGCGCCTTCGACTATTTCGCCGAAGGCAACGCGATCCGCCGCCAGGGCATCGACTACGACGCCGACAAGACGCGCGGCGAGTTCGAGGCGATGAAGGCGGTGTTCGACAAGGCCTTTTTTGAAAAGCACAGGCCGAGCGGGATTACCGACGACACGCCGATCTTCATTGTCGGCATGCCTCGTTCCGGTACCACGCTGGTCGAGCAGATCATCGCCAGCCACCCGCAAGTCTATGGCGCTGGCGAGCTCAGCATATTGAAGACGGCGGTCGGCAAGCAGTTTCCGCTCAGCATGAAGGGCGGCTTTCCCTGGGGCATCGCCGACATGTCCGATAAGGCCTATGCCGAGGCCGGCCAGGCCTATCTCGATGTGCTGCACGCCCGCTATCCCGGGTTCCGGCACGTCACCGATAAGATGCCCGGCAATTTCCTGTTGGTCGGTTTCATCCACATGATGCTGCCGCAGGCCAAGATCATCCATTGCGCGCGCGATGCGGCAGCGACCTGCCTGTCGATCTACAAGGTGCACTTCCGCGGCGACAGCCACCGCTACGGCTACGATCTCGGCGAACTCGCCGATTTCCACAATCTCTACACCGACATCATGGCGCACTGGCACGCCGTGCTGCCTGATGTCGTGCACGACGTTCGCTACGAGGATTTCGTCGCCGACCAGGAAGGCCAGTCGCGAGCACTGATCGCCCATCTCGGCCTGCCATGGGATGACGCCGTGCTGTCGTTTCACCGGACCGACCGGCCGGTGCGCACGGCGTCCGCCGCGCAAGTGCGGCAGCCGATGTATCAGGGCTCGGTCGATCTGTGGAAGCGCTATGGCGACCGGCTGAAGCCGCTGCTCGACAGGCTGGCTTAGAGCGCCGCTGGGCCTTAAAAGCGCGTCGCGCTCGATCGGCCTCATGCGACGCGCTTTAGATCCTTGTTTTTATGCATGTCGTTATCGCAAAACCGCTGCGCGACATGCATCAAAGCTCCATAAACGGCTGAAAGCCGCCGAAGATCATGCGCTTGCCGTCGAACGGCATCGTCGACCAGTCCGACTTGATGCGTGGGTCGGCCATCACCTTGGCCATCACCGCGTCGCGGCTCTGCCGCGATTCATAGACGACCCACGAGAAGATGACGACCTCGTCGTCCTTGGCCTGTACGGCGCGCGGAAACGAGGTGAGCTCGCCATAAGGGACGTCGTCGCCGACGCATTCGACATAGGCAAGTGCACCGTGCTCCTTCCAGACGGCGCCGGCGGTTTCCGCCAGCTTCTTGTAGGCATCGAGCTTTGCCTTCGGCACGGCAAGTACGAAACCATCGACATAAGACATCTGATTTCCTCCATGCGATTGTTTTCCGCCCTCTTGAGCGGTGATTTCAGGTACAAACCTGTGTGGGGATCCTAAGCTTTCTTCACCGGCGCGTTCATTGCCCATTCGACGCCGAACGGATCACGCATATTGCCCCAGCGGTCGCCCCAGAACATCACCTGCAACGGCACGACTTCCTCGCAGCCCGCCTCGATGGCCCGCTTCCACCAGGCGTCGATGTCGTCGCTGCCGAGATGGAGCTGCATGGTGTAGCCCTGCGGCTTCACAGCGGGCATTCCATGCTCGGGATAGAAGTCGGAAAGCATCAGCGTCGAACCGTTGATGTGGAGATGGATATGCATGGTACGGCCCTGTTCGTCCGGCGGATAGGCAAAGACCTGCTCGGCCCCGAAGGCCGTTTGGTAAAATTCGGCGGCTTTGAAAGCGCCGTCCAGCTGAAGGTAGGGCGTCAATCCGCCAAGCACCTTGGCGGCGGGCTGGGTCTGCGGCTGGTCATTCATGTCATGCTCCTCTTTGCGTCTGATTTGCCTTTGCGAACCACAGGACGAACGGAACGGCGACGATCCTACACGGCCGATGGTTTTTTGGATTCGAAATGGCGCCTGCCGCAACGGCCAACTGCCACCTTTCAACCTTCGATGCGAATCCGCGGGCTGTTTTGCGCGTCGACGACGATTTCCGGCCAGCCGATATCTTTGCGCAACTCGATCGGCAATGAAAGGATGGCGCGTTCGCTGCGATAACGGGCGCGAGCCGCCGAGTAACGCGTCACGGCGTGACCTATGGATGACAGAATAGACATGATGCTTTCTCCTCGATTGGCGCCGGCATCACCGTGTCGGCAACCCAAGGACGTGGCATGCGATCATCATCCGACAGAGCGCCGGAATTTTTTTTTCCGCAATTTTTCAACCGCCGGTTTCGGCAACCTCCCGGAAGAAAGCTTCCGGGTCGTCGACCTCGGTCAGCCGCCGTTTCTCGATCAGCCAGAAGCGGTTGCCAACCGCGCGGATGAAGGAGCGGTCGTGCGAGGCGAGCAGACAGCTCGCCTGACGTTCCAGCAATTCCGCTTCCAGCGCTTCCTGGCCATCGATGTCGAGGTGGTTAGTCGGCTCGTCGAGTAAATAGAAATTGGGATTGGCGAGCCTGAGCGCCAGCATCATCAGCCGCGCCTTCTGTCCGCCCGACAGCACGCCAATCCTGCGCTCCTGCATGTCGATGCTGACGCCGGCGCCCGCGAGCAGCGAGCGGGCGCGCTGCTCGCCAACGTCGAATCTGTGCGAGAGCATCGCCAGCGGCGTGTCGTCGCCGCTGATGCCCGACAATGCCTGGTCGCTATAGCCGAGCACCGTCGACGGCGTCACCTTCAGGCTTTGCGCCGCCATTTCCGGCTCGACGATGGCGTTCCGGATCAGGCCGATCAGCCGTGATTTGCCGACGCCGTTACGGCCGAGCAGGACGATGCGGTCGCCTTGGCAGATGTGGCGCTTGCCGGTGCTGAACAGAACCGTGCCGTCAGGTGTTCCGACCACCAGATCATCCAGCGTGATCAGCACCTTGGCATGGCTGCCGCGATTGGCGAGCTTGATCGCGCCCGCCGATTTTTCGCGGTGTGCCGGCGCTGCCGCTTCTTCCAGGCGCTCTGCCCGCTGGTTGAGCTGCTTGGTCTTGACCGTCAAAAGGTCGCTGCCGGAATTGATGCCGATATTGTTGAGCTTGGCCGCCTGCCGGCGCAGCTTCTGCGCCACTTTCATGTCGCGCTGGAATTTGCGCTCGGTCGAAGCGTCGACCTCGTCCAGCGCAAGCCTCGCCCGTGAATAGGGCAGCGAGAACACCGGTGACTGTTCGGGGCGCAGGAACATGGTGCGGTTGGTCGTCGCATCGAGAAAAGCCCGGTCGTGGCTGGCAATCACAACCGGCACCTCGCGCGGCAGGGCGTTCAGCCAGGTCTCGAGCTGGCTGATCTTGCCGAGGTCGAGATGGTTGGTCGGCTCGTCGAGAAGCAGGACGTCGGGATCGGTGACCCAGACGCGGGCGATCAGCGCCAGCCTTTGCCAGCCGCCGCTCAAGGCCCGCATCGGCCGCTCGCGCATTGGCTCGGGCACGTCGAGCGAATCGAGGACCACATCGACGCGCCACAGCTCGCTTTCGGCGTGCTCGGACGGCAAGGCATCGGCCACCACCTCATGAAAGCTGCGCCCGGCCAGCGCTGCGGGAATGACCTGCTCGACATAGCCGACGCGCAGGCCGCGCGTGCGGGTGATGTCGCCTGATGTCGGCTCCATGTCGCCGGTCAGGCACTTCAACAAAGTCGATTTGCCGCGACCATTGGCGGCGACGATGCCGAGCCGGTCGCCGGCGCCGATGGTGAGATCAAGGTTGGAGAAGAGCGGCGCACTCATGGTGACGCCGAGGGACTTGAGGCTGATCAGGGCCATTTTGATTTCTCTGGTCTTGCCGGAGTCCGGCTCAATGCACTTTGACGGTGCGCGTGCTGGCCATCAGGCTCGGCGTTGCGGCACCACGAAGGGCAGACCAAAAAATCGAAGCGGGAAAACCCGGACCGTCCCTGGTCAGCCCTGCAAGCAAGCTCGCAGGGCAGAAATCGGGCCACGCTGACGATGGTGGTCGAAAGACACGCAGCCCTCCTTTCAAGAAGTTTGAGTGAGGGGAAGCGATTACACCAAAGGCAGGGCGGATGGCAAGGGAGGGGTGGAATGCGGGGTGTCAGCCTCGCCTGATCCCTTCGGCCCAGGCCACCAAGTCCTCCTCGCTGCTGCGCAGCCGCTTCATGACCCGTTGCATGGGCCAGCAGGTCACTCCACTTGCAACTTCGAGGGCCGCGTTGATTTCCCCTTCGGGATCGTTGTCATCCGTCAGCCAATGCCCACCGAGTTCCTTGCGGAGCACCTCACCGCAGTAACATCCCAACGCAAACAGGCGTGGCCCGACATCTTGTGAAATCAACCCGCCAGAGATGGGTTCTCCATCCTTCGTCTGCTCGCGAAAGAACCGTTCTACCTCCGATATGCTCCGTGGCGTGAAATCGACGCGATAGCCCGAACTTTGCAATGCGCTGGATATCCATTGCGCGGCGACCGGAATGTCGTCCTGCAAGCGCCGCGGCGCGCTCGTTGTTTGAGACGTCGCGCGTGACGGCAGGAAGGCTGCGGCAACGGCGGCGAGAAGTCCAAAGAAACGACGCGTCATCATCTGTAGCCACCCAAGCGGTGGCGTGAAGTTACATGTGTCGCTTGAGGAGCGCCATGGGTAGAACCGCTGCTATTTCCCTGGTCTGCCAGTCTTGCCAGGACGACGCTTTTCGCGGCGGGCGTCGGCTGGGTCTTCGTAGGAGCCGATACCGGCACGCTGGCGGACGATGGGCTTGGCGGAATCGCCGCGTTCCTTCGCGCCCCCCTCTGTCCTGCCGGACATCTCCCCCACAGGTGGGGAGATCGGCTGTGGCTTGGCCGGCACTTTTCCCTCGACCGGCTTCTCGGTCCGCCGCACGGTCATCTCGTCGAGCGAGTTCTTCTTGAACAGCGGCTTGGTCGGTTCACCCGGGATGCCGAAATCGGAGCCGTGCGCTTCTTGCGCCGACTGTTTCTTGAACAGCGAACGCGACACCGCGCCTGAAGGCGTCGGCATGTCGGTGCCGGGGCCCATATCGTCCAGCGACGGCTTGGCAAACAACGGCTTCTTGACCGGCACCGAGCCGTCGGCACCCATCTCGTCGAGCACCGGCTTGCGGAAGAGGTTTGGCCGGGCGGCCTCTTCGGTGGCACGTGCCTCGTCCAGTTTGCGGAAACGCTCCTGTTCCTCTGATGTACGATGTTTGGCCACGCCCTTGTTGTGCTTACCCTTCTCGCGGCCGGAGACGGGGCTTTCCATGTCGGCATATTTGGCCAAAGGATCGTCCGAGATCGACAGTTCCATGTCGCGCAGCCGCTTGATCTCATCGCGGACGCGCGCCGCCTTCTCGAAGTCGAGATTGGCGGCGGCGTCGCGCATCTGCTTGTCCAGCGCGTCGAGATGGGCTTTCAGATTATTGCCCATCATGGCGCCGGCGCTGTCGGTGAACTGCGAAATGTCGGCGCGGACATGGTCCTTCTCGTAGACCGAGTCCAGAATGTCGGAGATGCGCGATTTGACCGATTCCGGGGTGATGCCGTTGGCCTGGTTCCATTCCATCTGCTTTTCGCGACGGCGATTGGTCTCGGCCATCGCCCGCTCCATCGAGCCGGTGACCTGATCGGCGTAGAGGATGACCTTGCCGTCGACGTTTCTGGCGGCGCGGCCGATGGTCTGGATCAGCGATGTCTCGGAGCGCAGGAACCCTTCCTTGTCGGCATCGAGAATGGCGACGAAGCCGCATTCGGGAATGTCGAGGCCTTCGCGCAGCAGGTTGATGCCGACCAGCACGTCGAAGGCGCCGAGGCGCAGGTCGCGCAGGATCTCGATGCGCTCCAGCGTATCGATATCGGAGTGCATGTAGCGGACGCGAATGCCCTGCTCGTGCAGATACTCGGTCAGGTCCTCGGCCATACGTTTGGTCAGCACGGTGACCAGCGTGCGGTAGCCGGCCTTGGTGGTCTCGCGGATTTCGCCCACCACATCGTCGACCTGCGTCTTGGCTGGGCGCACCTCGACCGGCGGGTCGATCAGGCCGGTCGGGCGGATGACCTGCTCGGCGAAAACACCGCCGGACTGCTCCATCTCCCAGCCGCCGGGTGTTGCCGAAACCGCGACGGACAGCGGGCGCATGGCGTCCCACTCCTCGAAGCGCAGCGGCCGGTTGTCCATGCAGGACGGCAGGCGGAACCCGTACTCGGCCAGCGTCGCCTTGCGGCGAAAGTCGCCGCGATACATGCCGCCGATCTGCGGTACGGTGACGTGGCTTTCGTCGACAAAGACCAACGCATTGTCGGGGATGTATTCGAACAAGGTCGGCGGCGGATCGCCCGGCTGGCGGCCGGTCAGATAGCGCGAGTAATTCTCGATGCCGGCGCAGGAGCCGGTCGCCTCAAGCATCTCCAGGTCGAAGCGGGTGCGCTGCTCCAGCCGCTGCGCCTCCAGCAACCGACCGGCCCGTTCGAGTTCGACCAGCCTATGCTTGAGTTCTTCCTTGATCGACTTGATGGCCTGGTTCAAGGTCGGGCGCGGCGTCACATAGTGCGAATTGGCGTAGATCTTGACGCTCTTCAGCTCGCCGGTCTTTTGGCCCGTCAGCGGATCGAATTCGGTGATCGCCTCGATCTCGTCGCCGAACAACGAGATGCGCCAGGCACGGTCCTCGAGGTGAGCCGGGAAGATCTCGATCGTGTCGCCGCGCACCCGGAACGAGCCGCGGACGAAGTTTATGTCCTGGCGCTTGTATTGCTGGGCGACGAGGTCGGCGAGCAACGCGCGCTGGTCTAGGCGGTCGCCGATCTGCATCTGGAACGTCATCGCCGTATAGGTCTCGACCGAGCCGATACCGTAGATGCAGGAGACCGAGGCGACGATGATGACGTCGTCACGCTCGAGCAGCGAGCGCGTCGCCGAGTGGCGCATGCGATCGATCTGCTCGTTGATCGAGGATTCCTTCTCGATGTAGGTGTCGGTCCGGGGCACATAGGCCTCAGGCTGGTAATAGTCGTAGTAGCTGACAAAATACTCGACGGCGTTTTCCGGGAAGAATTTCTTGAACTCGGAATAGAGCTGCGCGGCAAGCGTCTTGTTGGGCGCCAGGATCAGAGCGGGGCGTTGCGTCTCCTCGATCACCTTAGCCATGGTGAAGGTCTTGCCCGAGCCGGTGACGCCGAGCAGCACCTGGGTGCGGTCGTTGCTGTTGACACCCTCGACCAGATCCTTGATCGCCGTCGGCTGGTCGCCGGCCGGCTCGAAATCCGAGACCATCTTGATGGCGATGCCGCCTTCGGATTTTTCCGGCCGGGCAGGGCGGTGCGGCGTCCACAGCACGCCGTCCTTGTGCAGCGGATTGCCGGATTCGATCAGCGCCGACAACGCCGCGACGGTGGCGGTGACGCCGCCCGAAGCCATGGTCTCGGCCTCTTCCAGTGAGACATCGAGGCCGGCGACAGGATTGAGACCGGCCGCGGTGCGCTCCCGCGCCGAAGCCGCGCCGCCCATCGAGGTGCCGCGTGCCGTACGGCCGGGGGAAGACGAGCGCTCGGGGATCTTTTTCGCCGACTTCGCTAATTTGCCGCCGACTTTGCCGGAAACGCGCCCTTCCTTCTCGGCTTCCTGCTCGATCTGCTCGGCCCAGTCGGCGATCGAGCCGGTTAGCGGCGCGCCGGTGAGCTCGGCCTGCGGCGCTTCGGCAAAGCCGTGCAGTGGCTCCGAGGCATCGAGGAAATCGGTCAGCGGACTGCGCCGCTTGGGCGGCGATGCGCGATCGTCATTCGCCGGCGGCGGCGTTTTCTTGTCGGAGAGTCTGGCCATGGCCCGAATATGGGAGGTATCGGCCAAAATGGAAAGAGCGGAGTGCCAAGGGGCGCGAGGCACAATCCAGCTGCTGACAGAAGGGTGTCAGGAGCACCGTCCAAGTTTCCCGCTCAATTAAACCAAAGCGCAAATGTCAGAAACCCGGCGCCGCCGAATTGGCGCTGGATCTGGTTGAACTCCTCGCTGGTGAGAATCTTGCCGCGTTCGAGATAGGGCGCGATGGCCGGGCCGGTGATCGACAGCACCAGGTCGAAGGGCTTCGGCTCGTCGAAGAAGCGCTTCATGTTGATGCCTTTGTCGGCGATGCGGAAATGCGGCAGCAAGGTGCGGCCTTCCAGAAGATCCTCGGCCATGGCCAGCGCGGCGAGCCAGGCCTGCACCTGCTGCTCGCCGACGTCGAGGCCGGTGAGCGGGCTGGCGCCTTTTTGCTGCGGCCCGGGCAGCCATTCACGGTCATTGTCGGTTTCGGCGCGGATGGCTTTCCAGTCCTCGCGCGACAGCCGGATCATTTCCATGAGATGGCGGCGCGCCGCTTGCCGGCGCTCCGGCTCGACCACTTGCCAGTTGACGAGATGGACCAGGGAGATGAAGTCGGCGAGCCGCCATTCGGACGACAGGATGCCGCCATTCATGCCACCGTCCAGCGGCACGAGCGTGTCCTGCAGCGGCAGTTTTGCGCGCGGGAACAGCATGTGGAAGGAGCCGTCGAAGGTGTTGCTGAAGTCATGCGCCAGCCAGAAATCGGCCTGCGCCATCAGGAACTCGGCATAGCCCTGCAACCAGTAACCGTCGGCGCGGTCGAAGCGGAAGGTGAGGGCGGGTGCGGCCGCGTCTGGCGCACCGCCGCCGCGTGACAGGGACGCCATGATCGCGGCGGCACTTTCGTCCGGCGCGATCTGGCCGTCCTCGTTGAGATCGATGCCGAGACGGGTCAGGTCGATGACCATGCCGATATCCGCGTCGGCGGGTACCGAGCCCAGCGTGGCTGCGGATTTCTCCAACCGGTCGCGGAAGGCGACGAGAATGGCGCGGAATTGTTCGTAGGTCAGCGGCTCGGGATCGGCATTGTCCGGCACCGGCAGCCGCATCAGCGGCAGCATGAACGATTGCGGGCTTTCGAAACCGTGGCGGTACAGACCGCCGGCCAGGATCTCCAGCGCGGTGAAGAATTCACCGGCGCCGGTGGCATAGGCCGATGCAGGATCGCCGGGCGCGGCGGCTTCCAGCGCGGCTAGCGCGCTGTCGCGCTCGGCCACGGTTTTTGCCTCGAACAGGGCCGCCGGTTCGGGAGCTGCGGTGCTGGCCGCGGACAGCGGCAGGAGAAGAACGATGGCGCATGCCACCAGCCTGGAAAAACGCGTCATCGTGATCGCCCCTTCGTCGCTCCGCAGTGGATCATACACGCATTTGGTTCGCGCGCCTGTAGCCCTGTGGTTCACCGATAACAGTCGAAGCTTCAATCAATCCGGCGGACGGTCTACACAGAGCAAACGATTGGGCGTCGCGTGTCGAATTATCCGCTTTCCTACAAACTGTCCTGGCTTCCCCGTTTCCTCCGGCCTTCGCTCGGCGGCGCGGCTCGCGGCTTCGCTCCGATGGCGGCAACCCTGCTCGAACCGGCGCCGGTGCGGACGGTACGGCTGGCTTTCGTCGGCGACATCTCGGCGGTGGCCAATCGCAGCGCGCCGGAATGCGATCCGGCGATCGCGGCGCTGCTCGCCTCGGCCGATCTGGTAGTCGGCAATTGCGAAAGCCCGGTGGTGGAACGGCCGAGCGCTGTTTGGGGCACAAGGCTTGGCACGCACCATGCGATGAGCGAGCGGTTTCTTGCTGAGGCGCTGGCCGCCGCCGGCATTTCGCCGGAAAGACTGGTGCTGTCGCTGGCCAACAACCATGTGCTCGACCAGGGCATTGCCAGCTTCGACGAGACCGTTGCCGCGCTGGCGCGGCTCGGCATCCGCACGATCGGTGCTGGGGCTCCAGTCGAGCGGCTTGCAGTCGGGGAACTGACCATCGGCCTTGCCGCCTTTACCTTGTGGCGCAATGCCGACGCGGTCCAGTTCGCGGGCCGTGTCTCGATGGCAAGCGATCCGGGACAATGGCCACGCGATACAGTTGAGAGTGTCGACCTCCTCTGCGCGGTACCGCATTGGGATTGGGAATTCCGGCATTTTCCACGTGCGAAGACGCGGGCACTGGCGCGGCTTCTGGCCGAACATGGCGTCGGCCTGGTCGCCGGACATCATGCCCATGTCGTGCAGCCGATCGAGCGGCTCGGCAAGACGCTCGTCGCCTATGGGCTCGGCGATTTCTTCGGCACCGCCTTCGCGCGCCAGCCATGGCCGAGCCGTATCGGCGCCATTCTCGTCGTCGACATCAGCGCCGATCCCGGCACGCGCGGGGCCATCGCCGCCTACCGGCTGCATGCCTTCATGCGGCTGCGCACCGGCGATCATGAGCGGCTGGTGCCGGTTGAAGCGCTGGCGGGAAAATCGAGGCAAAGGGTTCTGGCCCGCCTTGATGCGATCTTCGCCGCGCGCTGACGGCAGCGCTGACGCGGTCCACAAAACCGGCTATCATGCGCTACGCGGGCAGGCTTGTGGCGGCGGGTGGGCGATGGAAACAGCGGATTTCATGCCGAGCGAAGCGGTGATCGCCGGCATCAGGAAGAACATCGAGGCCTACGAGGCCGAAAGAGCTTCGGCCCATCGCCAGACGCGCTGGCGGGTGCCGATGTTCATCGGACTGCTGCTGGTGTTCGTGGCGCTTGTGGCCTGGCTTTTCAACGGGGTTGCCGACCCGAACGAGCAGTGGTTCTCGACCCCGCATGTGTTCCTCTATATCGGCGGCTTCCTGGCGGCGATCCTGCTCTATTTCCAGGCGATCAAGCCGGCGGGCAAATTGCAGCAGTCGTTCCGCAGCACGCTGCTGCCGATCGTCTTCGGCTTCATCGAGGACATGCGGTACCGGCACAATATCAAGCCGAATTCGTTCGACCGGCTGCCGCGCGAGACGGTTGGCCCGTTCAACCGGCAGTCTTTCGACGATGTTTTTTCCGGCCGCTATGAAGGGTTTCCGTTCGAGCTTTACGAAGCAGATCTCCGGGAAGGGACGGGCAAGAGCACGACGGCAGTGTTCAAGGGCGTCATCGTCGCCTTCGAGACGATCGTGCCGTTCCCCGGCACATTGGTCGCCGCGCGCCGGACCAACAAGGTCGTCGGCTTCTTCCGCGGCATCTTCGGCAGCAAGATGCAGGAATTGTCCAGCGGCGTGCCGGAGCTCGATGCCGCCTACGAGTTCCGCACCGACAATATCGAGGCGGCGCGGCCGCTGGTGACCGGCCGGCTGGCGCAGGCGCTGCAATGGCTCGGCGAAACCCGGCCGAACGATCCGGCACGCGTTGCGCTCAGCGGCAGTGACGGTTTCCTGCTGCTGCCGCAGGAAAGGAATTTCTTCGAGCTGCCGGATATCTCCACGCGTCTCGACTACACCAAACACGTCGCGCCGATGATCGCCGACATGGGCGCGATCCTGGCGACCGCGGCACTGGTACGAAAGATCGGCGTGAAGGATGTAGAAGCCGGTTGAACTGGAATTCAGCCGTCAACAATCGAAGCCATAGTTCTGGCGATAATAGTCGGCGTCATCCTTCGACATCTTTTTGAAGAGAACGCAGACAGTGAAACTTCCCACCCGGCGGCCGTTCTTCATATAGCCCCAGTCGGAAATATCGTCCCGGCTGAATTCGATCTCCTGGCCTGCCACGACGTTGTGAACGGTCTGCGGCTCGTTGTCCAAGGTTCCCGCAAATCCGGCCGCCGTACGGTGGAAGGGAATGACCCAGAAATGTTCAGTGGCGTCCCCATCCCTGACCATGACTTTCAATTGGAAGTCGGCCGTTCCGGATGGCGGCGCGTCGGCCAATGCCAGGAAGTCGTCGAGACCGGCACGCGCCTGCTCGATAGCGGCCGCCATCTCCGGATCGTCGCCAGCTACGCTGACGACCTTGTCGTCGCCTTGACCAGGAGTCTGCGCGCCGGCTGATGATGCCGGAGCAAACGCGAGCAACATGGCAAGTGCGGTACGGGCTGCAAGCTTCATGGTGAGACTGCTTTCGACATTTCCGCCAGACAAACCGGATCATCATTCGCCGAACGTCTGATTGGCAACTGGTTTTTGTCTCCATCCGGCGCTATTCCTGGGACAGTGGGGTGGGGCTATGATCGAGGAACGCAAGGGGTTTCGCCTGTCGCGGCGGTTGCTGCTGGGTGCGGCGGTGGTCGGCGGCGCGATGGTCTGGGGCGGCACGACCGTGGCGCGGCTGGCGCGCGGCCCGTCGGCGCAGAAGAATTCCGGCCGCATTGCCGACATTGACGGCATCGACCTGGCGCTGAAGCCGCTGGAGAACGCGCCAGCCTACGATCCGGCGCTGCCATGGCTGACCAAGGGCGGCGACATCAACGATGCCAGCGGCCTGTCGATGACGCCGGTCTACGGCGTTATCGAAGTCAGCGAGGAAGACCACATTGCGAGCGCGTTGGCCTTTGCCCGCACCAATGGCCTGAAGGTCTCGGTCGCGGCGGTGCGCCATTCGATGGGCGGCCACGCTTTCGACGATAATGCGCTGGTCCTCGACATGCGCAAATTCAACAAGGTTAGCGTCGATGCGGCGGCGAAGACGATGACCTTGCAGCCGGGCGCGCGCTGGCACGACATCCAGGACCTTTTGCACCCGCGCTTCGCGGTGAAGGCGATGCAGTCGACCGACATCTTTTCGGTCGGCGGCTCGCTGTCGGTCAATGCGCATGGCATGGACCATCAGGCCGGCTCGGTCGCCGGCTCGATCCGTTCGATGCGGGTGATGCTGGCCGACGGCTCGGTGACGACCTGCTCACCGGCCGAAAACACCGAGCTGTTCCGCCACGTCGTCGGCGGCTACGGCCTGTTCGGCGTGGTGCTGGAGGCGACACTCGACATCGTCGACAACGCCGTCTACCGCACCTCGCGCGAGATCATCAAATCGGACGATTTCCCGACGTTCTTCGCCGAGGCGCTGGAGCCAAACAGGGCGATTGGTCTGTTTTATGGGCATCTGTCGACTGCGCCGGGCAATTTCCTCGAGGATATGATCGTCTATCGCTATGACAAGGTCGCCGACCAGCCGCCGGCCGACCAGCCGGCAATCGGTGAACCGGGCTCGGTTGGGCTCAAGCGGGTGATCATCAACCTGGCGAAATGGGGCAGCCTGTTCCAGGAGCTGAAATGGTTCACCGAAAAGACGCTGGAGCCGCAATTCGAGAGCTGCACGGTGGCGCGGACGACGGCAATGGCCGAGGGCGAGGCCTGCCTGGTCACGCGCAACAACCCGATGCACGATTCAGTGCCCTATCTGTTCAACGACCTGCTCGACGAGACCGACATACTGCACGAATATTTCATCCCGCGGGCGGCCTATAACCCGTTCATCGCGGAAGCGCGCGAGATCCTGCGCAACCAGAGCCTGCCGGTGCTCAACGCGTCGGTACGCATCGTCCACAAGGAGGATGTGGCGCTGAATTATGCGCCGGAGCCGGCCTATTCGCTGGTGCTCTACATCAATCAGCCGACCGACGCCGACGGCAATGCCAGGATGCGGGCACTGACAAGGGCGCTGATCGACGTGACGATCAAGCATGGCGGGCGTTTTTTCCTGCCCTACCAACTCCACTACACGGGCAAGGAGCTGCTTGCCTCCTATCCGGAAGTGCCGTCCTTCCTGGCGAAGAAGCGGCAATACGATCCGGGGGAGCTGTTTTCCTCGACTTTTTACCGCGCCATCAAGGCACTGATCGGCACGGCCTGAAGTGCCGGTTACAGACCGTCAGGCAGCTTCGCCGCCAGCCAGTTCGCCGAGCGCCTGGCGATGCCGATCGTTGCCGATGCGGCGCGGCCGAGATCGGTCTTGACCACGGCGTACCCGGTCTTCGTGCGGTAGAGCAGGGCGCTGCCGCCATCGACCGCCGCTTCGTAGGCGACCGGCCGGACGGCTTCTGTTTCCGTCGCCGTCGCCTGCGTTCCGACCGCTGCACTGGGCCGATGGCTCAGTTCTGCTGGCAGCGGGTCTGTCGCGGCCGTGCTGGCCGTCGTCAATTCGGGCTCCGAAGTGGTCGCCGCGAGCTGCGATGACGAAGACGAGTTCTGTGTCCGGCAGATGCCCGAGACCAGCGGATAATCGAAATTGCGCTCGCGCAGCATCTGGCTTTTCATTGCCGCTTCGCATTCAGCGATGGTCGACCACTTGGCGGGCGTCTCGCCGATATATTCGCAAAGCCTGGCGTCGCAGTCGCAGCCGACGATGGTCATGGCGACAAGGGCGGTCTTGATCACGGTCTTGTCCCTCCGAATTGCCCGGCGCATGTGCGCAAGATCAAAGTGCTACGGCATCATCAATCGTTGCGGAACAAGGCGGGATTTGGCCGCGATTGTGGAATGAGCGTGGCGGAGCGTCACGCAGCGTCTTGCCGAGGCCGGCTGTGACTGAAAGGCCTCAGTAATCGTAGACGTGTTCGAGCCTGGCGCCTGCCGTCATCAGCGCCGGCAGCACGATGTGCAGCTTGCGCACGGCGACGGTCAGGCCGGTGCGGCGCGTCGAAGGTTCCGCCGGAAGCGGGTAGCTGAACAAGGTGCGTGCGCCTTGGGGAACATTGATCTCGTCATTGGAAAGCACGGTGACCATGATCTCGTCATTGCCGCCGATCTCGACGAAGGAGACGCCCTTGCCGATCAGGCGCGGGATCATGTCGGTGAACACCTGATAGCGCCTGGTGACGAAGACCGTGCCGTCGGCGCCGAGATCGCGCTCCAGCAAGGTGTCGGGCTCGTTGCGGGTCACCTCGCTGACCGGACCCTTGGCCCAGACGTGGATGTCGAGCAAGGCCGGGTCGGTGGTGGCGGCGAGCGCCGACTTGATCAGATCGGCGTAACCCTGCTTGATGGTGTAGGCGAGGCCGAAGGCGAGCTTGCGTTCGCTGGTGCGGACGGCGCTGTCGTCCGCTGCCGGCTGGACGGCAAACAGGCCGGCACGCTTTTCGGCATAGGGAAACTGGTACCACGGCACCTGGTCGAGAAAACCAGCATAGTCGGCCGCTACCTTGGCCTGGTAGATGTCGACGGCGGTGCGCTTGCCGGCCGTCGCTTCGGTAATGCGGCCGACCGTATTTTCATAGGCCCACTGGATTGCGTGCTCGATCGTGTGGCTGGTGCCGATGATCACCAGCATCTGGTGGTTGTTGAGGTTGAACTTGTAGGCGGAGCTGGCGCGGACGACCATCGCATAGTCCTGCCAGAAGCGGCCGATATAGGAGAGATAGGGAAAACCACTCGGCTGGTTCTTGTCGATGAAGCCGGCATATTCGCGGGCGGCGTAGACGATGGCCCATTCCGGATAGGTGAGAAAGGTCGATTCCTCCGGCCGCTGGTAGCCGGGGATCTCGGCACGGACCTTGTCGGCCAGCGCCTTTGGCGGGGCACCCTCGGCGATCCCCGGCAATGGTGTTGTGTCCAGCGACGGCGTCGTGAGAAAGCCGTAGGCCAGCCCGGCGATCGGGATCAACACGACAATGACGACGAGCCAGAGGATCGCCTTGATGATGCGCTTCAGCCAGCGGAACAGGAACATGGCCGCTCAGGCCGTGGCGAAATGGTCGTACACGCGTTTCGACAGCCAGAACCCGACATAGACGGCGAAGCCGCCGATGACGATGTGCGGCAGGTTGGCGAAGAAGCGGGCCGGGAATTCGATGTCGTTCAAGGAGCGGAAGCCGTTGATGAAAATGCCGCCATCGAGGCAGCCGGAACCGGTGACCAGGCCGAGCACGCCGTCGAACAGATAGACCGATCCGAACAGCTTGAAATAGAACACCGCCTGGCGGTGCGAGATGAAGGCGGCGGCCAGCGCCCAGACGCCGGAGAAGGCGTGCAGCAAATCGTCATACCATTGCAGCGAGAACAGGCCGAACAGATTGCCGCCGGCATCGTTGAAGGCCGGCACATAGCCGATGGCAACAACACCGAAGAACAGGAAAGCATAGGCAACAGCAAGCTTCTGGATGAGCGTCATGAAGTATCCCCCTGCCGTCAGCCTTCTCAAACGGCCCCGACGGCTAATGGATAGTAGCTGATTTTGGCGCAGGGTGAAGCGTCGCCGGCAAAATCGTCAGGCGGAGCCACAAAGACAGTCGGCGCCGGGATTTCTCCCAGCGCCTCCCTGTCAGATCAGGACACGGTCGTGGCAGCAACTCCCGAAAGATGTCGCGCCATGCCGGCCTTGATTTTGACGGTCCTGCCAGTCGCCACCCGAGGGCAGCGTCCGTTCCGGACCACGCCGGTGTCTACTCTTGCGAGCTTTGCCCAGCGCGCCATCGAAGGTTTTTGCCGTCCTTCATGGCAGCATCGGTCCGCCGTTGGCGTTCGCACGCTTTCCGCGGCCCCGTAGGTCTCGGCTTCCATCCCTCCAACAAGCAAGCCTGTTCTCGTTCAGGGCCGTACGGGCCTCAGGAAATCCGCCGTTCCGCTTTGCCTTTCGGCGTGGCGATCGGTAGCCGCCTGAGATGGGTTTAATGTACGCCGGATAAGCGTTTGGCGAAACTGCCGCGCGCCTGTGAATAGCGGGATTATCGGGGACTAAGGCGCGTATTCGCAGAGGGGTTCGTGGGCAGTTGATTGGCGGTGCCCGCCTGCCAGGCCGTCAATGCAGGGTGTCAGCCATGTGCCTGAGCTTATCGGGGTTGCGCACGACATAGATGGCGACGACGCGGCCATCCTCAATCTCCAGCGCAGTCGTTTGGAGAATGTCGCCTCGCTCGATGGTGATGAACCCCGGCAGGCCGTTGATAAAGCCATAGCGCAGCAGGCGAGATCGGCTCACCGCATAGACAGACGCGAACGTCGCGTACTGGCGCATGACATCATCGAGCCCAATGGCCGGCGCCTTTCGCGCCGGTGCCTTGCCGCCACCATCGGCGTAGAGCGTGACGTCCGCCGCGAGCAGTGCGCGCAGGCTGTCCAGCTTGCCGTCCCGGGACGCGGCGAAGAAGGCTTCGGCGATCTCCAGGCCCTGTTCCCGCGGCACGGGATAGCGAGGGCGGTCGGCGCGGACGTGGGCTCTCGCCCGGCTGGCGAGCTGGCGACAGGTGGCGGGCTCGCGGCCGATCGTGGCCGCGACCTCGGCGAAGTCGAGGCCGAACACGTCATGAAGCAGGAAGGCAGCGCGCTCCAGCGGCGACAGGCGCTCCAGCGCCATCAGCAAGGGCAAGGTTACGTCATCGGTCTCGTCCTCAGCCGATTCCATAACCGGCTCAGGCAGCCACGGGCCGACATAGGTCTCGCGCCGACGCCGCACCGACTTGAGCCGGTCCAGGCACAAACGCGTGACGACCCGGCGCAGAAAAGCTTCCGGTTCGCGCACCGCGTTTCGGTCGACATCGAGCCAGCGCAAGAAAGCGTCCTGGAGAACGTCCTCCGCGTCCGCGATCGAGCCCAGCATTCCATATGCAACGCGGACAAGGGTCGGACGTAGGGGATCGAAGACGACAGCGGCGTCCTGGCCCGATGCGGGTGCCATCAGGCGGCCTGCCGTTCCTCAGCCGCGTGGACGGAACGAAAGCCGATCCTGATGCGGTTCCAGGCGTTGACTTGCGCGATCAGCAAGGTGAGCCTCACCTGCTCGTCCTCCGTAAAATGCTGGCGCAGCGCCTGGTAGGCATCGTCAGGCGCACGGGTCTCCGACACCAGCGTCAGCGCCTCGGTCCAGCCCAGCGCGGCCCGCTCGCGGTCGGAATATAGCGCGGACTCGTGCCAGGCGCTGAGAAGATGGAGCCGGTCCTCGGTCTCTCCGTACTTGCGGGCATCTTCAACGTGATGGTGGATGCAGAAGGCGCATCCGTTGATCTGTGATGCCCGCGTCATGACAAGTTCCCTCAACAAGGGCTCGAGACCGCTGGTCTGAATTGTTTTTCCCAGCTCGATCCACGGCCGCATTGCCGCGGGGCTGGCGGTAAAGGGGTTTAGCCTGGGTGCCATCGTGATCTCCTTTCAAGGGTTTCCGGAGACATGACGAGTTGGATTTGCCGAATGTGACATGGGCTGGACTCTTTTTCAGCCAAGTCTCAGCCGAAATCGCTTTTCATGCTCGATCGCATTGTCAGACATTCGATCTTGCCCCGCGGGCCGGCGCGGGCTTCAATGCCGGCAAATGAGTGGAAGGCGTGTTCGATGGCCTTGGGGAGGCAGGCTTGAAGGTCGCGGTGGTTCTCAATCCGATCGCCGGCGGCGGCAGGCTCAAGCGGCATTGGCCCGAGGTTGCGGCTTCGCTGAAAAGACATTTCGGCGATTTCGAGCTGCGTGAAACGCAGGCCGAGGGCGATGCCGAACGGCTGGCGCTCGACCTTGCCGCCATCGGCTTCGAGCTGGTGATCGCGGCCGGCGGCGACGGCACCGCCAGCGAGGTCGCCGACGGGCTGCTGAAGGCTTTCCGGGAAAGCGGCCGGACGGCCGAACTCGGGCTGCTGCCTTGCGGCACCGGCATCGACTTCGCCCGCGGGCTCGGCCTGTCGGACAATGTCGACCTGACACTGAAGCGGATTGCCGAGGCCAAGGGGCGCAAGGTCGATGCCGGGTGCATCAGCTATGTCGACGACCACGGCGCGCTGGCCAGCCGCCATTTCATCAACATCGCCAGCCTCGGGCTTTCCGGCGCCACCGACCGTGCCGTCAACGCCGACAAGCGCAAGGGCAAGGTTTCGGCCAAGGCGCTGTTCTACTGGCGCACGGTCTGGGAATTCCTCCGTTACCGCTTCCAGGACGTTGCGATCACTGTCGACGACGGTGCCCCGGTCGAGGCGCGCATGGCACTGGTGGCGGTGGCCAACGGCAAATTCTTCGGCGGCGGCATGATGATCGCGCCCGACGCCGAGCTTAACGACGGCGAGTTCGACATCGTTATCCTGCGCGCCGCCGGCAAGCTGAAGCTGATCTGGGACATCCGCCTGCTCTATGGCGGGCGGCACCGCAACCATCCGGCGATCACCATCCTGCGCGGCAAGAAGGTGGTTGTCGAGCCGCTCGGCGATGTGCAAAAGAACGCCGCGCTGATCGACATAGACGGCGAATCGCCGGGTCGCATACCGGCGACCTTCGAGATCCTGCCCGGCGCATTGACGCTGAGATATTGAATCAAGCCGTTGAGGGATTGATTCAAGTTGTTTCGGCGGTGATTCCGATCCTAGGTTCAACACGTTGAAATCGCGTGACATTGTTGGTCGGTCTCGCTTGACAACTCACGGCATCAACGGTGTCTGTATCATCTGCAAATGCAGGTCCTTGCCGGTCCAGGGATGCGCCTCGCAGACGGCTTCGTCGAGTTCGACACCGAGGCCTGGCTCCTTCGACGGCATGACGTTGCCGTCCTGCCATTCGATCTTCTTCTTGAGCAGCTTCGCGTGAAAACCGTCCCACTGTTTCAGCGATTCCAGAATGAGGAAATTGGGTAGCGTCACCGCGAGCTGGATGTTGGCGGCGCCGACGATCGGTCCGCAATAGCAGTGCGGCGCGATCTGGATGTGATAGGCCTCGGCCATGGCCGCGATCTTCTTGGTTTCGAGAATGCCGCCGGAGCGGCCAAGGTCCGGCTGAAGAATGGTCGCCGCACGGTTCTCGATGACGCGGGCGAATTCGAACTTGGTCGTCAGCCGCTCGCCGGTGGCAATCGGGATCGAGGTCGCGCGGGCGACCTGCGCCATCACCTCGGGCATGTCGGGCGGCACCGGCTCCTCGAACCACAGCGGATCATAGGGCTCGATGGCGCGAGCCAGGCGCAGCGCGCCCGATGCGGTGAACTGGCCGTGCGTACCGAACAGGATGTCGGCTCTTGTGCCGACCGCCTCGCGGATCGCCTTGACCATGCGGGCGGAGAGGTCGATGTCGACGAGGCGCGGCTGGTGGCCGTCGAAGGCGGTGTAGGGGCCGGCTGGGTCGAGCTTGACCGCGTTAAAACCCTGCTCGACATATTCGAGCGCGCAGGCGGCGGCCAGATCGGGGTCGTTGTAGACGTTCTTGCCGCGGGCGTCCTCCGAATGGACGCTGCCGCTGTGCGGGTAGAGGTAGGTATAGGAACGCAGCGTTTCGTGAACCTGGCCGCCGAGCAGCTTATAGACCGGCTTGCCGGCCTCCTTGCCGATAATGTCCCAGCAGGCGATTTCGAGCGCCGAAAAGCATCCCATCCCGGACACGTCGGGGCGCTGGGTGAAGCCGGACGAATAGGCGCGGCGGAAGAAATTCTCGACGTCGTGCGGATCGCGGCCGATCAGATAGCGTTCGGCCATGTCCTCAACCATTTTCGCCGTGACATGAGCCGAAAAGGTGGCGTTGTAGGCCTCGCCATAGCCGACGACGCCGCCATCGGTGGTGAGCTTGACGAAGATGAAATACTTGCCGCCGATGCCGGGCGGCGGATTGCCCACCACCCAGGTCTTGACGTCGGTGATTTTCATTTCTGATCCTCCAGAACCAGTTCGGCGCCCTTCCATCCGGTCATGATCGCGGCGGCGTTGGTGTTGCCGGTTATGTTGTCGGGAAAGATCGAAGCATCGATGACGCGCAACGCCTGGATGCCGTGTACCTTGAGGCGCGGATCGACGACGGCGTGCGCCGCGTCCGGCCCCATGCGGCAGGTCGAGACCGGGTGATAGACGGTGCCCGAGCGCTTCCTGAAATCCTGAATGAGATCCGCATCGGAGGTGATCGAGGGACCGGGCAAAACCTCTTCCTCGATGATCTCGGCCATCGCCGGCATCGAGGCGATCTTCCTGACGAATTTCACCGCCGCCAGCATTTCAGCGACGTCCGCCTCGGTCGAAAACGCGTTGGCGACGATTTTGGGATAATCGCGCGGATTGGCGGAACGGATCATGATTTCGCCGCGGCTCGACGGACGGCAATTGGAGAGGCCGATGGAAAAGCCCGGCCATGGATCGGGCGTCAGGATCGGGCGTTCGCCGCTCTTCGGAATGACGGTCGAAAACGCCTGGAAATAGAGCTGCATGTTGGGCCGCGCCGCAGCCGGATCGGTGCGGAGGAAGCCGCCGGCATTGTTCATCGACAGCGACAGCGGGCCTGAGCGCAAAAACACGTATTGCATGCCGACCAGCAGCTTGCCCCACCACGGGCGCAGGATCTGGTTGAGCGTCGGCAGCCTGCCCTTGAACGTGTAGTTGATGCCGACATGGTCCTGCAGGTTTGCCCCGACATTCTCGTTGGCGTGAACGACGGGAATGCCGAGCGCGCCAAGAAGCGCCGACGGGCCGACACCGGAGAGCTGGATAAGTTGGGGCGAATTGACCGAGCCGCCCGACAGGATGACCTCGCGGCCGGCGCGGGCGGTTTTCGTCGCGCCATTCTGGAGATATTCGATGCCGACGGCGCGTTTGCCCTCGAACAGGATCTTTGTCGCCAGCGCGTTGATCTCGACGCGGACATTTTTGCGCTTCATCGCCGGGCGCAGGAAGGCGCGCGCCGCCGACATGCGGCGGCCGTTCCTGGTGGTGATCTGGTAGATGCCGACGCCTTCCTGCGAGGCGCCGTTGAAATCCGGGTTGAGCGGCAGGCCGGCTTGGTTGGCGGCGGCGAGATAGCGCTTGGTGAGCGGATGGACGGAGGTCGAGCAGTCGGTGACATGCAGCGGCCCGCCGACGCCGCGCCATTGGTCGGCGCCGGCCTGGTTATCCTCCAGCGCCTTGAAGGCGGCCAGCAGGTCATCGAAGCCCCAGCCGGGATTGCCGGCCGCTGCCCAAGCGTCGAAATCCTCACGCGCGCCCCTGATCCAGACCATGGCGTTGATCGAACTCGAGCCGCCGAGCAGCTTGCCGCGCGGCCAGTGGTCGGCATTGCCGGCCAGGCCGGGATCCGGCTCGGCCTTGTAGTTCCAGTTGACCGCCGGGTCGAAGAAGGTCTTGCCGTAGCCGAGCGGCATCTGCACGTAGAAGCGACGGTCGCTGCCGCCGGCTTCCAGCACCAGCACCGAGAAGCGGCCGGAAGCCGACAATCTTTCGGCCAGGACCGAGCCGGCCGAACCGGAGCCAACGATGATGAAATCATAGGTCTGCATGGTGGCTGCGGCTGGCTCCGGAATTCGGCTCTAACCTAGGCTTGGGCGCGACGCGGCGTCGCCGGGTCTTCCGGCATCCGTTGTGAAAAAAGCGACCGGGGATATTCAGTCTGAATGTCAGCCTGTCGCCTGCTGCCCGAGTTCAGTCGTGTTCGCGCCTATCCGGGTCGAACAGGGCCGCCGCCTCATTGGCTTCTTCCAGCAGGAAGGTGAACACGCTTGAGTAGGACTTGGTCGAACCGGACAGAGGATCATCACTCTCCCAGCGAAAGACCCCCCGTCCGGATTCATGCCAATTAAATCGTCATTGTCCCCTAGCGCACCAATAAAGAGAACATCGTCTGGTGCATTGCCTGGTCGTCTCTTTATATTTGGTTCCAGTATGGAGAAGGGTTGTTGACCCGCCTCCACCAAATTCGTGCGTGACCAGCTACGTCGCAGCCCATAGACGCTTATATAATTCGCAAACAGACCTATCCCGTTGTGGAGCATGAGAAAGCAACGGAAATTATCTGGGAGTCGACGCGAAATTTCAGACTCCATCTGCCCAATTCCGATGGCGCCAAGTGGTGCGTACAGCTGATGCAAATACGCTTGAGGCGCTCGATGCGGGGTATGGCCAATCCACTCGGTTCCATCCGGATAGGTCTTGTATCCGAGGCGTTTCCATTTATCGACCAAGGTTCGGAGCTCTCGGTAGGCACGAGCGTCTTCTTCGCTTGACCATTCTTCCTGCCCAGGCATTTCCTTAATAGGCTCCATTTACCCAGTTCGACGGGTTCGTAAGGTCTAACCTGTCGAACGCATCCATCGCATCGAAAACTTTACCAAGTGGCTCTAGCGACCGGCCGGAAGCCGACAATCTTTCGGCCAGGACCAAGCCGGCCGAACCGGAGCCAACGATGATGAAATCATAGGGCTGCATTGTGGCTGCGGCTGGCTCCGGAATTCAGCTCTAGCCTAGACTTGAGCGCGACGCGGCGTCGCCGCGTCTTCCGGCATCCGATGTGAAAAAAGCGACTGGCAACTTCGTTTGAATTTCGACTTTCAGCGCCAAGAAGATTGATGAAGACCTAACTTGCCCACGCATCGAGTTGATTGAGGACAGCAATCGCTGGATAGGATTTTCGGTTGGGATAAGCATGCCTATAATAGGCATTCCAATAGCTTGTGGCCCTGGTGCGCATCGTACGCATTATGTTTCGGTTCTGTCGGACAAAACTGGCATAGGCTGATGCGTCCAGATCAGGTACTGCCGCGTAGATATCTTCGGCGATTTCGACGACATATTCGCCCAACAGCAGAACGACGAAGGCGATGCTCCAACTTTCGTTCAGCGAAAGGATCACCCTGGCTGATTTCTGCCGCAAAAAGCCATCTGTCGATCGTGTCAGCAGGCAATGCGACGGAAACGAAAAGCCAAGGTGATGCTCTCGCACGCTTGGCAGAAAATGTAACCGATAAGGAATATAGATGCCCGCTCCATCAGAAATGAGATGCCGGGACGTCGTTCGGTAAGTGTCGTCGACAAAGGGCGTCAGCTCCTCCTCTGCCATGGTGGTCAACATGCTGAATGGGAAAGCCCACTTCGCAACGCCTGAGAACGGCTTTCGTCGTGTGAACCAATCCACGTTGTGCCCCTGACCAAAGTTGAAACATCTGTATACCGGGATCACGTCGGCTGCGCGATGGCACTGCGACCGCGTCGACCCATTGCCGAATTTCAAGCCCCGCCATCTGAACTCAGGACGTTGGCCACGCCTTCGCCTGTGCTTTGTCGGCAAGCCCGTCCGAGCATCACAGGCGATGATCGGCAATCTGCTTGAATTCATAGCGCATGATCGGGCGGGCCGGCGTTCTGCGAGCGACGACCCTGAACCCGGCGCGCGCGAAGGTGGAGGCATATCCGCTGCCGGAAGCGCTCGGCGATATTTCGGCGTCGAAAGGATAGGCTTCGAGTGCCGGAGCATTTGCGCGCCTTGCGACTTCCAGGGCCTCTGCAATCAGCTGGGATGTTACGCCCCGTCGGCGGTATTGTTTTCGCACGTAGAGGCAGGACAGGGACCAGACCGGCCTGTCATCCACGCGCTTGAGCTGCCATAGCCGATCGAGCCAGGGCAGGGCATCCCGCGGCGTCACCTGGCACCAGCCGACAGCCATATCGCCGTCGAAAGCAAGCAAACCCGGAGGCGGACCATGCTGGACGGCTTGCCGGAACGCCGCCTTGTTTTCCTCGCCAGGTCGCTTTCGATAAGAACGACCGATCCGCCCGTACATACACCAACAACGACTGCAGACGGCGCTCTCACCGAACAGGTCCTCGAGCGCCGGCCACAGATCGGGCGTCAGTGGGCGAAAGCCAAGTTCCATGTCAGCCGTCATCCGCTATCGATGTTACCAGTCTAGCCTGCACTGCGCGCTAGCGCATCATAGGTTGCGGTCCATGCGGGTGATGTTCGAAACGGGGCTTCACTCAGCATCCCCGTCGTGCTCCGGCTCAGCGCAGAAAACCGAGCACGGCCTGCATGAACTCTGCAGGGTACTCGACGTTCGACAAGTGAACCGCGGGCAGGACAACCAGTTTCGCGCCGGGCACCGTCGCGGCGATCAGATCGCTATGGCTGGCGGCTGTGACAGTGTCGTGCTGGCCGGCGATCACCAGCGTTGGCCTGGAAATCAGAGCCACGGTTCGGCGAAGGTCTGCATCGCGAACCGCTGCGAACAAACCAGCCAAGCCTTGCCGGTCTATGCCCAGCAGCATGGTGCGAAATGCTTCAATGACGGGCCCGCTGGCCGCCAGCATGTTTGCAGGAAACCAGTTGCCCAGGAACATCTCGGCGGTTTCGGACATGTCCGGCGCCTGCAGCACGGCGACAATCCGTTCGTCAAACTGCTTTGCTGGTCCGAGGTAGGATGAGGTGTTGCTCAGGATCAGGCGATCGATCCGCTCGGGCGCGTGGATGCCGAGCCACTGCCCGACGAAGCCGCCCAACGACAGACCGAGGAAGTGTACGCGTTCAATGCCCAGGGCGTCGAGCAACTCGATCACGTCGCGGCCAAGGCGGTCGAGCGAATAAGCACCGGCCGGAACACTCGACCCTCCGTGGCCGCGAAAGTCATAGCGCAGAACACGGAAATGCTTCGACAGCTCGTTGACCTGCAAGTCCCACATCCGCAGCGTGGTGCCGATGGAATTCGACAGCATCAGCACAGGTTGCCCGGCGTCGCCGTCGATGCGGTAGGCGATGCGCGTGCCGTCGCCGACGATCACGAAATCCATCTCATTCATGGTGAATACGCCTTCCTTTTTGGAGCGTTGAATGTGGCGAAGCCTAGCTGCGGCACGCTTTTGATGATATTACAAAGATAGGATAGTCTCTGTAATGTAAGCTGACATGGCCGAATTTACCCTGCACGACCTGCAATGCTTCGATGCGGTGGTCCGCTGCGGCGGCTTTCAGCCTGCGGCGGCCATGCTGCATCGCTCGCACCCGGCTATATTCGCCGCCGTGGCAAAGCTGGAACGGCAACTCGACCTCGTTCTTTTGGATCGCAGCGGCTATCGCGTGCGCCCCACCGAGGCAGGGCTGTCGTTCCATCGCAGGGCACAATCGCTGCTGCGCGAGCTCGAGGGCTTGCGGCTTCATGCTGCTCAGCTGTCAATGGGCGAAGAAAGCGAGATCCATGTGGTGATCGGTGACCTGTGCCCGCGTCCGCAGGCACTGGGCATGCTCGGACGGTTCTTCGCCCAGTGTCCGGGCACACGCCTGCATCTGCACTTCGAGGCGGTGGGCGGCCCGTGGGAGCGCCTCTTCGATGACGAAGCCGATTTGATCCTGCACTGGATCGACAAGAGCGACCCGCGGGTGGAATGGGTCGATCTGTGCAAGGTGCAATTTGTTCCGGTAGTGGCGTCCGGCTTTCTGCCGGAGCGGGTCAAGCACCCCATCACGCCGGATCAGATGCACGCGTTCACCCAATGTGTCATGCGCGACACGGCCCGCCATTCGCCGCAACAAGACTACTTCATGATCGAGGGTGCGCCGCAATGCATGGTGGCCGATCAGGGCATGAAGAAGGAAATCATCCTGCAGGGCCTCGGATGGGGCCACATGCCCCGCTTCCTGATCGAGGATGAGCTGCGCGACGGACGCCTGCAATCCATTGCCGGTCGTCATCTGCCAGGCCGCACCGAGGAGTTGGTGGTGGCGCGCCGCCGCGACCGGCCGCACGGGCCGATCTCGAACCGTCTTTGGGACTATATCCAGCAAGAGGCGCCGACGTTGGGGGCGGTTCCGGTAGAGGGTGAAATGACACCCTAAGCGGCCATGACACGTTTTACACGACAGGGATTTTAGCCGGTTTCGCCACACAACAGTCGCTGGACAAACACCTTGCAGACGGCAGAGCGCGACCCCTTCCCGATCCTCGGCGGCGGACGCGATGAACGGCTCGATTGCGCGCCCGAAACGAACTTCTGCCACATCGGTAACCTGCCGCCACCTCCTCAGCAAGATATGTGCTATTCTGAGGATATGCCCGCGCCCTCCGACCGATCACCCGACAAGTCGCCGGAAGACGGTGCAGTTGCATCGGATCCGTATGCGGAGCTAGCCAATCGCGGAGATTGGTCCAGGCTTCACCGCGAACTGTCAGACAGAGACCGCCGCAGTGAACTTGGCGGCGCCGAGCTCCAGCGCCTCGGGGAAGCCGCCTACATGCTTGGGCGCGAGGAGGAATTCGTTCAGGACTACGAGAGGGCCTTCGAAGAGCATCTCCGGAACGGACGCGAACGATCCGCAGCGCGTTGCGGCTTCTGGATCGGGCTCACCCTGATGTTTCGCGGCGAATTCGCCCAAGGCAGCGGATGGCTGACCCGCGCCAACCGGCTGGTCGCGGATCATGCGCCGGAATGTGCAGAACAAGGTTACCTTCAGCTCCCAATGGTCGAACAATGCCTCGCCGCCGACAGTCCGGACGAAGCATTCGCGCACGCAACACGTGCCGCGGAGATCGGACAGCGCTGCGAAGATCCGGACCTCTTGGCTATCGCGCGCCACCTTCAGGGTCGGATATTGATCGTGCGCGGCGACTATGTGCGAGGCTTCGAACTGCTGGACGAAGCGATGGTTTCGGTCACCTCGGGCCGGCTCTCACCGATCGTTACCGGGCTGGTCTACTGCAGCGTGATCGAGATCTGTCAGAAATTTCATGCCACGAGCCGGGCGAGGGAATGGACATCGGCGCTGATCGGATGGTGCGCGGGACAGCCCGACATCGTTGCCTTCACCGGCCGATGCCTGATCCACCGGGCCGAAATCCTGATCCTCGACGGCCACTGGGACGAGGCCGGCCGCGAGGCCAGTGTCGCCAGCATCCGCCTTCAGCAGGGGCCCTCGAAGCACCACGCCGGTCCGGCATTCTACCAGAAGGGCGAGGTCTTTCGCCTCCGCGGCCAATGGGACGAGGCCGATGCCGCCTATCGCGCAGCGAGCAGGCTCGGGTTCGATCCGCAGCCGGGACTGGCGCTTATGCGATTGCAGCAGGGGCACGAGCAGCCGGCCCTTTCGGCGATCCGCCGCGCACTGCAGTCGGTCGATGACAGGCCGGGCAAACTCCGCCTCTTGCCGGCTGCGGTGGAAATCACTCTCGCTGTCGGTTCGGCCGATGACGCCTGGGAACTGTGCGAAACACTGCGCGACTGCGCGCGCCAATATTCCGCGGATGCAGTCCGCGCCGCAGCCGCCGAGGCTACCGCGCGGGTGCTGATCCATGCTGGTCGAGCCGCGGAGGCATTGGCCCATATCCGGCGCGCAGTGGAGATCCTCTGGGACCTTCGGGCGCCCTATCATCTTGCCCGGATGCGGGTGCTGACAGCGCGGGCCTGTCTCGCAACCGGCGATACTGAAGCGGCGCAGACCGAACTGGACGAAGCGATAAGACTTTTCCGCGAGCTCGGCGCGCGCCCCGACGAAGCCGTTGCCGGCAAGCTGCGGGCTATCATGACGGCGACAGGCAGCGAAGCTCTCACCCCCAGACAGACGCAGGTTCTGCGCCTGATCGCGTCAGGCCTGACCAACCCGGAAATTGCCGGCGAGCTCAGTCTGAGCCAGCGGACGGTAGACCGTCACGTTAGCGATATCCTGACGCGGCTGAACGTGCGCACGCGCGCGGCAGCCACGGCCTTTGCGGTCGAGCACGGCCTGATCGGCATGGGCGTATCTGGGTAATCCTACCCAAGCCAAAATTTCTCGCTGCGTGGGTATTTACGCCGAAGCGGGCAACCGTGGCGCGGGTCTAAACTTCATGGCGTGGCAAAGGCCACAGGAGGTTTTCCCGATGCAAACGAATAATAACAGCATGAGCGGGCCCGGCGGTGTCTGGCTCGCCACCGGAACGCTGCTGCTGGCGGCTGCGCTCGTCTTTCACGGGCCACCGGACGCGGATTTGTCTGTTCAGATGCAGAATATCGCCGAGGGCCATGGGCGATGGGCTACGGTCCATTGGACGGCGGCAGCGGCGCTGTTCCTGATCGCCGGCGCTTCGTTCCTGAACCTGGCGCTCAATCCCCGGGTCCGGCATTCGCCGATGCTGAGTTCCGCCTGGATGGTGATGGCTCTCGGCGCCCTGACCACGTTCTCCACCGCAGTCGCCGAGGCATCGGTGGTCGCGGTCGTGGCCGACCGGGGTGACACCAACGCCTTCATGACCTGGTGGGTGTTTTCCGGCGGCATGGGTAACGGATTCTGGGCGCTGGCCTTGGCGACAGCGCTTGTCGCGTATTACGACGCCCGCGATAACGTCGGGATACTGCCCCGATGGGCCGCGATCGTCGGCTCGGCGTTCGGTATCCTTTCGGCAACCGGGTGGACACTCGGTGAGCAGCTCGGGATCGGCATCGGGGGTCCGATCTGGCTGATTTCCTCGCTTCTCATGTGCCTGTGGCTCGCGTGGTACGGGCTGTCCTCAAGCAGCGTCCGGTCGGGGCAAGCCACGGCGTAAAGCGCCTGATCCAGCATCATCTTGAGACAGGAGGAAAAAATGTCCCTTCAAACGAAGGAAATCGAGGCGACGATCCACGACATCCACGAATTCTTCACCGACTGGGTGGCGGGCCGATGCCCTGGCGACGACGCGACGTTCAAGAAGAACGCGCTCGACCGGATCAGCGACGATCTGGTCGCCATCATGCCAGGCGGCAGGGCGTTCGGGAAAAAAGACTTCGCAGGTTACATGAAGAGCATCTACGGATCGAATCCGGCCTTCCGTATCAAAATACGCGACATCCGGATCAGCCATCAAAGCGCCGACCTGGCGGTCGTGAACTACCACGAATGGCAACGCGACGCGAAGGACTCCGATGAAGCGAACAATGGCCGGGTCACGACGATGGTGGTCCGCGATCGCGGCTACAGCCGCGGGCCCGAGATATTGCAGGTTCATGAAACCTGGCTCCCAGCCGATGTCGTTCAGTCCGCGGATTTTGCGTTCTGAAAAGCGTCGGTCCGAAACGGGCAGAGAAATGAATTGCGCTGGCGGGACCATCGGCTCTACCGCCGTCATGGAGCCAGAACTTTGCTTCTTTTCAGCCCGAATTGATCCACATTCAACGTCCGGCTAGTCCAGCAATCCGGCCATTCCATGCGTTCGCGTGGAGCGTTCGGCCGTCATCTGCCAGGCCGTACCGAGGAGTTCGCGGTGGCGCGCCGCCGCGACCGGCCGCACGGGCCGATCTCCAACCGTCTGTGGGATCATATCGAGCAAGAGGCGCCGACGTTGCGTCGAGCGCTCGAGCCTCGGAAGCCTGTCCAGTAGGCAAAGCCGGGGCTCGGCCAGGCCGTTCAGCGGACGGCCAAACGAGCGGCCTTACCCGCCTAAATTGATTGCTGCATAATTTGCAGCAGTGAACTGCATCCCGTCGCTATTCCAGCTGCTTGTGAGGCGCATTATTGATGTCGCAAGGAGTTCGCCATGACCCGCGCCGACCCCGCTCGAAGAGTGGTCCGAGGGGTCGGCATCCGCACTGGCAGCGACGACGTAGTCTGGGACTAGCTTCATCTGCAATTCGAAGGACAAGACCATGAATATCGACCGTCGAACGTTCGGCCTCGGGACCTTTAGTGCCGGCGCCCTGCTACTTTCCCCGATCAGCTTCTTTGGGAGCAACGCTGCGGCTATCGCCGCCCCGTCTCCGGCTTCGCTTGCGAGTGCCCACAGGTTCATGCTCGGCGACCTCGAAATCACAGCACTGAGCGACGGCTATCTCAATCTCGGCCTTGAACTCTTCCCTTCCGCCGATCCGGCTGCCGCTGAAGCGCTTTTGGCAAAGGCATTCCTGCCAAAGGCACTCCCGACCTCGGTCAACGCTTACCTTGTCACCAGGGGCGACAGGCGGGTGCTGATCGATACCGGCACGGCATCGGCGATGGGGCCTATACTGGGACATATACCTGAGGCGCTCGCAGCCGCCGGCGTCAGGCCGGAAGAAATAGACACGGTAATCATCACCCACCTCCATCCCGACCATGCCAACGGCCTTGTCGGGATTGGCGGCAAGGCCGCCTTCCCGGCAGCGGAGGTCGTGGTTGCCGCGCCGGAATTCGCTTTCTGGCACGATGACGGGATCCTATCCAAGGCGCCCGACCAGATGAAGCCGTACTTCAAAATAGCGCGCAAATCGCTGGTGCCTTACCATGGCAAAGTCAGGAAGATCGAAGGCGAGGTCGAGATCGCGCCCGGGATCAGCGCATTGCCTGCGCCCGGACATACGCCGGGGCATCTCGCGCTTCGGATTGGCTCTGGTGACGCCAACCTGCTGCTCTTCACTGACGTAATCCACGCCTCCGCGCTGCAATTTGCCCATCCGGAATGGGCAATCGCTTTCGACGTGGACCAGGAGGCCGCAATCGCCACACGCAAGAAGGTGCTTGACATGGTGTCAGCGGATGGCCTGCTCGTCGCAGGCATGCACCTGCCCTTCCCAGGCATCGGTCATGTGATCCGCGAAGGCAACGCCTATGCCTACGTCCCGACGCCGTGGCCCGCTTTGTAAAGCGCACCTATTGGTAAGCTCTCGGGCGCGCCAGCTTTCTCATCTCGGCCGTGGAATGCATCGCCGAACGTCAGGCCGCGACACTATTCAGTGGCGTTGACCTGTCCGTGCCATGACGATACGGGATCGGACGATCGGCTTCGAGAGGATTGGCCAAATGGTGCATTACGCGGACGGGCGGCCGATCGGCGATCTGACGCTCAGGACGCTGGCCATGCCTTCGGACGCCAATGCGGCGGGCGATATCTTCGGCGGCTGGGTGATGGCGCAGATGGATCTCGCTTGCGGCATCCGCGCCGCCGAGCGCGCCAAGGGCCGCGTGGTGACGGCGGCGGTGAAGGAAATGTCCTTCGCCAAGCCGATGAAGATCGGCGACACGCTGTGCATCTATACGCATGTCGAACGCGTCGGCCGCACCTCGATGACGCTCAAGGTCGAGGCCTGGGCGCAGCGCTATCTCTCCGACCTGATGGAGAAGGTCACCCATGCCGACTTCGTCATGGTGGCGCTGGACGGCGAAGGCAAGCCGAAGGCGGTTCCGGCCGAAGGCTGACCGACCGGATTCCAGAAGACGGATTTAAACAGCCGTCTCTCCCGCGCGGGGGATGCGGGCGGCGATCCGGCATGGTCTTTGACCAACGGGTTCCCGCATGCGCGCCTGCAGCGCGAGCGACGGGATCTTGGGAGGAAAGACAATGCGTCAACACATGCTGAACGCTGCCCTGGCCGGTGCGTTTGCAGCCTTGCTCTGCCTGTCGTCCGCAAGCGCTTTTGCCGAGGTCAAAAAAGGCGATCCAGGCGCCACCTGCACGTCGGAAAACCGCACCATCAACGGGCAGGCGGCCAAGTGCGAGATCTGCTCGGCGACGAAATGCGACACCAGCGGTACGACGGTGAGCAATTGCCGGAAGGAGACGACCACGACCTGCACGATTGGCGGCAAGGTGGTCAGTCCCAACCCGAAATGGAACCGGATCGAGAAGCTGCCGAAGAGCAAGATGCAATTACAGCAGTAGGGCTCATCCGGAGGATCCCCGACAGGTTCAAACCCTTGCAGCGCAAGGGATCAGCTGTGCATGGCGTCGAATTTTTCGCGCGCGACCTTGACACGCTCGGTGTTCTTGCGCGCCCATTCGCCGAGTGCACCGACCGGCACCAGAAGCTCGTAGCCAAGGTCGGTCAATTCGTAGTCGACCCGCGGCGGGATGGTCGGGAACACGGTGCGCGTGACGAAGCCGTCGCGCTCGAGCCCGCGCAAAGTGGTGGTCAGCATCTTCTGTGAAATGCCGCCGACCGCGCTGCGCAGCTCGTTGAAACGCAGCGGCCCGTCGCCGAGCTTGCCGACGACGAGCACGGTCCATTTGTCGCCGACGCGCTGCAGGATTTCCGAGATGGCGCGGCAGTCCTCGGTGCGGTGCGGGTGCCTTGGTAACAAAAAAGTGCCTCCTTGCACATTGAGCGGCCAGTTACTCATATAGCGCAGGTATCTAAACGATACCAGTATTCCTGTAAGGAGAGCCCCTCTATGTCAAAACCCAAAATCGCCATCGTCATTGGTTCGACCCGCGCCGCGCGCTTTGCCGACGTCCCGGCCCAATGGATTGCCAAGATCGCCAGGTCGCATGCCGACATCGATGTCGAAGTCGTCGACCTGCGCGATTTCCCGCTGCCGTTCTTCGATGAGGTCGCATCCTCCGCCTGGGCGCCGTCGCAGAACGAAGTGGCGCAGCGCTGGCAAAAGAAGGTCGCCGGATTCGACGGCTTCATCTTCACCGCCGCCGAATACAATCATGGCCCGACGGCCGTGCTGAAGAACGCCATCGACTACGCCGCCAACGAGTGGAACAAGAAGGCGGCCGGCTTCGTCGGCTATGGCAGCGTTGGTGGCGCGCGTGCGGTCGAGCAGCTGAGGCTGCATGCGGTCGAGTTGCAGATGGCGCCGGTGAAGTCCGCCGTCCACATCGCCTGGGCCGATTTCCTTGCCGTCAAGCAAGGTGAGAAGAAGCTCGATGAATTCGAGCACCTCAACCAGGCGGCAACCGCGCTCGTCAACGACATTGCATGGTGGGCCAGGGTACTGAAGACGGCGCGTCAGGCCGATGCCGTCGCCGAGGAAGTCAAGGCGGCCTGAGCGCAGGTTCGAACAATCCTCCCAAGGATTAATTCTCCCAAGGATTCAGGGCGGCGCATGCGCCGCCCGTTTTTTTTCAGACGGCATGCGCGTCCTGCGCTTGCCTTGGCCTGATGATGCAATCGGCAAGGCGGTCCATCTCATTCAACTCGTCGGCGTGGTGCTGACCCCACTGGCAAAGTGCCAGCAGGATGGGCTCGAGGCTGAGGCCGAGCCGCGTCGCCGAATATTCCACGCGCGAGGGGATCTCGGCAAAGATCTCGCGGCGAACGAGGCCGTGCTCTTCCATGTCGCGAAGCTGCTGGATCAGCACTTTCTGCGTGATATTGGGCATCAATCCTTGCAGCGCCGACAGCCGCCGCGGCCCGTCGAAGAGATGGTAGAGGATGATCGCCTTCCAGCGGCCCGAAATCACTTTCAGCGCGCGCTCGGCCGGCAGCATCGGCAGTCTCTTGATCAGCTTGGCCATGGTCACCTCCCGGTCAGCGGCGGACAAATCGGTGTGTGGTCGAAGCCAGGCAGATAGTGGCAAACAGCGGCCGATGCCAATAACGATCGGTGCATGTGATGAGAGCCATTCAACTGAACCGTTTCGGCGACCCTGACGTTCTCGAAATGGTTGAGGTGCCGAAGCCCGAGCCGCAAGCCGGCGAGGTCCTGGTCCGCGTTCGTGCGGCCGGGGTGAATTTCTTCGAAGTGCTGATGCGCGCAGATCGCTACGCGGTGACGCCGCAACTGCCGATGATCCTTGGCGTCGAGGCCGCCGGGATCGTGGAGGCGCTCGGGCATGGGGTGGATGCTTCCTTGCTCGGCACGCGCGTCGCCGCGCCGTTGTTCGCCTCGAGCCGCCCGTTAGGCGGCTATGCCGATTATGTGACGATTGACGCAAGCCTGGCCGTGCCCTTGCCGGATGCGCTCTCGTTCGAAGCCTCGACGGCATTGATGGTGCAAGGACTGACGGCGTTGCATCTGTCGCGGCAAAGCCCGCCGGCCGGCAAATCGGTGCTGGTCGCCGCTGCCGCGGGCGGCGTCGGTTCGTTGCTTGTCCAGCTTGCGAAGCGGGCAGGGGCGAGCAATGTCATCGCGGCTGCCGGCAGCAAGGCCAAGCTCGATCTTGCTTTGTCGCTGGGGGCCGACGTTGCCGTCGACTCCAGCAAAACGGACTGGCCAGAGCGCATCCGGGTAGCGACAGGCGGCGCCGGCGTCGACATCGTCTACGACATTGTCGGCGGCCCGCTGACGGCGGTTGCGCTGGAGGCTCTGGCACCTCGCGGAGAGCTGGCGTTTGCCGCACTTGGCAGATACGCGCTCGGCGGCCCGGAGATGGAGGCGATGATCGGCCGCAACCAGTCGCTGAGAGGTTTTGCACTGCTGCCGCTGCTCTCTCCAGACGTGCTCCGTGACGACCTGTCGGGGCTCTTCAATCTGGCGGCAAGTGGTGAGCTTAAAGTGACCAACGGCGGTCGCTTCCCGCTCGACCAGGCCAGTCAGGCGCATCGCCTGCTGGAGGAGCGCGGCGCGACCGGCAAGGTCGTCTTGATACCCTAGTAGTGCTCGGCAAGGAGCCGGGGATCCGGGCTTGTGCCGTTCCGGCCGTCAGCGAACCCGATAGAACGGATTTGGCAACAGGAACAGCTTCTCGGCATGCCCCCCGAACAAGTCGGATGGCTGGTCGCCGACATTGGCAATTATCGTGTAGCCGGCCTTTTCGATTTCGGCTCTTATGGGTGCCTTGAAATCTGCGGCGGAACCATATTTGGCTCCAGGCTGGACCATGTAAAGGTGCTCATAGCCGGCATAGCCCGCCGACTGCAGGTTCTGTTCGGTTGCCTGACGCTGGTCCTCCGGACGTCCGGTGATGAAGAACACCGCGACTTTCGCCGTTCGCGCCTGCCGGAAGACCTCCAGCACCGGGTCAATGGCCGGATCCTTCGCAAGCTGGTCCCAGGCGGCCCAGCCACAGGAACCGTCGATTGCGATATCGCAGGCGCCGCTGATCGGGCGGCCGAAATTGTCACGTGTGATCACTTCCCAGTTGGCCAAAGCCGTCTCGTCGATGTCGAGCACCAGTGCGGGGCGAGGCACCTCCGTCGCGCGCTTGACGACCCAGTCGCCGGCCTGCTTCGCCACTGCGGCAAGGTCGCGATCATAGTCGCCGGAATCATGATAATTGGCAGCCGCCAGCATCGCATCGCCGACATTGGCTGGCTGGGACGGGCTTGTGAGAAGGAGCGAATCGGAACGTGCCGGCACAGGAACATTTGTGCCGATCATCAGCACGATTGCCCCGACACGCGCAATTCTATTCCAACCAATCGCCCGCATCACGAGACTTTGCGGTCACGAGAAGTCCGCTGTCAAGCGAGACCGAACAGACGACCGTGCTCCCGGGTGAATTGTGACACGCTTTCGTAACCGACCGCGAACGCCGCGCTGCTCGCGGTCTTTTCCTCCGACAGGTGACGCACCGCCGAAATCTCCGGCGCAAGTGCGTCACCCCAGGTCATAGCCAACACGGCCTTGACCGTGCCCTACGCCGCCTGAACGATCTCGACCAGTTCAACGTCGAACACCAGATCCCGCCCGGCCAACGGATGATTGCCGTCGAGCTTGACGCTGGCGTCGTCCACGCCGACGACTGTTACCGGCATCGGGCGCCCTTCTGGGGTTCTGACCTGCAATCGAGTGCCGATATCGACGTTGATGTTGTCTGGTACGCGGGCGCGGTCAACGGTCATGACCGCTTCGGGGCGGTGGGGGCCATAGGCGGCCTCGGCGGGAACAGTCACGGTGCTTTTCGCGCCCACCTCCATGCCCTCGACATGGGTTTCAAGACCGGGAATCACCTGTCCTTCACCCAGCGTGAATTGCAGCGGTTCGTTGCCGGAAGAATCGAATTGGGTGCCGTCTGCGAGGCGGCCATTGTAATTGATGCGCACGGTGTCGCCATTCTTGGCCTGTGTCATGGTAGTCATCCTTTTGGAAGGTTTTGAGGGGCCGGCCAGAGCTCACGGTCCCGTCCTCGATCATCCACGCACTCAAGTGCACGGCGCGAAACGTTAAAACTAGGTGCCTGGCTGCCGATGTAAACCCCGATTGAGCGACGCCGGCATGACGCCGCCGGCGCTCGCCGCCTCCGGCAGCAGGGCGCCGGACTGGCGGTCATGCCGGCTCAACCCATTCAGGCGGCGTGCAAATGGCGGCTAGATCAGGTTATGGCCGCCATCGATGCGGATTGTCTCGCCGGTCGTGAAGTCACTTTCCATGAGGTAGAGGTAGGCGGCGGCGACGTCCGCGGCGGTCGGAATTTTTCTCGATGGCAACCGGGCAGCCATGTCGGCAAAGAAGCCGGATTTGGCTTCTCCAACGATGTCCCACATCGGTGTGTCGACCCATCCGGGAGACACGACATTGACGCGTGTCGGGGCCAGTTCGAGCGCCAGGGCGCGGGCGAAGTAGCTGAATGAGCCGGCAATCGCGGAGACGACTGCACCTCCCGGCACCGGCGGCTTGTCCTTGTTGATACCCGACGTGAAGGTCATGGAGCCGCCGGCCCTCAGGGTGCGCACAGCGTGCTTGGCGAGCATGACGGCGCCAATCAGCTTGTTGTCGACGAAGCGCCGCACCGCCTCCATGTCGGCGCGCTCGATGGGGTCGCCGGGCGGCAGTGTTCCGGCGGTCGATACGAGGTGATCGAAATGACCGGCCTCTTCGAACAGGCGAGCGACGTCTGCTTCGTCGGTCATGTCGGCGACCAAACTTGTCACGCGATTACCCGCATTGAGCGTCCGTTCGGCCGCCTGCAGTTTCTCTTGCGACCGGCTGACGATCACGACCGTCGCTCCGCTGTTGAGCGCAGCTTCCGCGACGCCAAGACCGATGCCGGAGCTGCCTCCGACGACGATGACTTTCCTGTCCACGAGCGATGTCACGGGAGGTCTCCATTCGTTTGCGATGTAGGTGAGGGTCAAGCCTTGCCGGCGTAGGCGGCTTCGAGGTCGGCGATGATGATCTTGCGCATCCCATACATCGCCTGCCGGACGCGGTTGGCCTTTTCGCGATCCGGATCGGCACTGAGCCGCGGCAGGATTTCCGGGATGACCTGCCAATAGACGCCGAACTTGTCAGTGAGCCAGCCGCAGGGTTGTTCCCTGCCGCCGCCGGCGGTGAGCGCCTCATAGTAGTAGTCGGTCTCGGCCTGGTCCTTGGTCTCGATGTAGAGCGAGAGCCGCTCGTTGAAGGGCGGCTGCGGCCCGGCGTTGAGCGCTGTAAGGTGCAGTCCCTCGAGCTCGAAATCGAAGGTGGCATGCGGGACCGTCTTGTTGGTTCCGGACACCCAGTCGGTGTATTCGATCGTCTCGAGCACTTTGCCGTTCTTGAAGACCGAGAGATAGAAATCGCGGGCCTCCTTGGCGTCGGTGTTGAACCAGAGGAATGGATGGATGGTGGCCATGTCCGTTCTCCGTTAATTCCTTGCGACAGCGATCTTTCGCGAAGAACCTGTCCGCCGTTACTTTCGTTCAGGCTAGCGGTAGTCCGACGGCCGATAGACCGAGCCGTCCCAGTCGCGGGCAAACCCGAGGTCTTCGAGCCGGCGGGTCGAGAAGCGTGTAATCAGCCGCTCGGTCCGGCGCCGGCTGCTCGAGGCGAGGATGCGGCCGGCCATGCCGGTCAGGACGTCGACGATGGGTTCAACTCGTTTGGCGCTCATGGTGCTCTCCCAGGGTTGCGGCAGTTTTGGTGTTGGTAGTTGCCCCGCGACTTTCGTCAGCGAGAGTATCAGTCACATCAGACTTGCCTTTTGCAGCGGCGGTGGATGGCTGATTACGTGAGCAAACATGCCGTCTTCCGGTCTGGACGACAAACGACTTATCGGCGACAATGTGTGAGCATCGCTCACACATGCAGGTATCGATCATGCCCCGGAAACTGCCTCCCCTCACCACCTTGCCGAGCTTCGAGGCGGCGGCGCGCCTGTTGAGTTTTTCCAAGGCGGCAGAGGAACTTCATGTCACCCACGGCGCCATCAGCCGGGCGATCAAGAACCTTGAGGATCAGCTCGGTGTGCAGCTGTTCGAGCGCGGTACGCGTTCGGTGAGCCTGACCGCCGTCGGCGAGCCCTATGCGCGGGCGGTGCGCGAGGTGCTCGACCAGTTGGCTGCCGCCACCGCTGCAGCAACGGCCCGCTATTCGAGCTCGACACTGAACGTCAGTACCTCCGATGGCTTCGCGGGGAGATGGCTGGTGCCACGCCTCTATCGCTTTCACCGTGCGCATGGCGACATCGATGTGCGGGTTTCGACGAGCGGGAAGCTGACCAACTTCCTCGGCGACGGCATCGATGTCGCGGTCCGCTATGGCAGCGGAAATTATGCGGGGCTCACGTCAGAGTTCTTGACCGGCGAGGAGGTGTTTCCAGTGTGCAGCCCAAAGCTTCTTGAGGGTGCACATCCGCTCCGCACTCCTCAGGATCTTAAACATCACACGCTGATCCGTGACAGCTTTCCGATCGACTGGGCGACCTGGCTCGCAAGCGCCGGGGTCGAGGGCGTTGACCCGCAGAGCGGGATTACCTTCGACTCTGCCACCTTTGCGATGGAGTCGGCAGCACAAGGCGAAGGGGTGGTGCTGGGCCGGACCATGCTCGTTGCAGCCGACCTTGCCGCCGGGCGACTTGTCCGCCCCTTCGGCCACGCCCTGAAATCCCCCTCCAGCTTCTATCTCGTCTACCCGCCAGCGGCGATCCGTCAGCGCAAAGTCAGGGCTTTTCGGGATTGGCTGCTTTCAGAAGTCACGCCGCAAATAGGGTGACGGGAAGGCCGAGCCGAGGGACAGTTCGCCTACAGATCAATGTCCGAAAAACCGCTACTATCAGCTCGCCCGAACTGCGGTGATGATCCAGGCACGCGAGTCGAAAAGCACGCCGTCCGCGGTCAAGCGCGCGTCGAGCAGTTCGCGCAACCGCCGCAGCGCCGCAGCGACATCCACATCCGCGCTAGCCAGCGGATCCTTCACCAGTTGCAGGCCAAGCAAAGCGTCATAAGCCGCATCGACGTCCAGGCCATAGAAAACCGGTTCATGCACTTCGGCAAAGTCGACCGAAACAAAACCGGACGCACGCAAGACCTCCGCGGTGATGACGGGGTCACCGAGCGAAAACGGGGTGGCGGCGGCTGCCGATATGGCGGTCCCCGGCGCAATCGCCCGCTGAATGGCAGTCGCCCACTCGTTGCGGTCCTGGCCCTGCCATACCATCCACACAAGACGTGCCCCTGGTCGCATCGCCCGGCCGATATTGGCGAACGCCGCCGCCGGATCGGCAAAGAACATCACGCCAAAGCGACTGATGCACAGATCGAAGCCGGCAGGCGGAAACGCCAGCAATTGCGCATTGCCGCGCTCGAAGGCGACGTTTCGCAATCCCTCGTCCGCGCTACGCCTCCGGGCGAACTCGAGCATCTCGGCCGATACGTCCACCCCGAGCACGCTGCCTTCCACCGCGACGCGGGCAGCATCGCGAGAAGATTGTCCCGAGCCGCATCCGATATCGAGCACGCGATCACGCGTTCCCGCCTTGACGGCAGCCCTGAAGACCTCGTTGTGCCGTCGCAGCTCGGCGTCGTAAAACTCGGCGCAGTTCAACACCATCGCACGCCTGCCTGGACATGATGGGCACGGCGGCATTCCCAGCCGCTCCGCTCTGATCTTGTCGATGATCTCCTCAGCCGGGTGATGCACCGACTTCTGCTTCGGGTCACCCCAGCACTATCAGCCGCGCCGCGCTGCCTCGATCGCGGCAACGTCGATTTTCTTCATCTCCATCATCGCCTCGAATGCGCGCTTTGCTTCGTCGCCGCCGGCAGCCATCGCCTCGGTCAGAACGCGCGGCGTGATTTGCCAGGAGATGCCCCATTTGTCCTTGCACCAACCGCAGGCACTTTCCTGGCCGCCATTGCCGACGATGGCGTTCCAGTAGCGGTCGGTCTCCTGCTGATCGTCGGTGGCGATCTGGAAGGAGAAGGCTTCGTTGTGTTTGAACGCGGGACCGCCATTGAGGCCGAGGCAGGGGATGTCGGCGACCGTGAACTCGACCGTCAGCACGTCGCCCGCCTTGCCGGACGGGTAGTCGCTGGGAGCGCGGTGGACGGATTTCACCAAGCTGTCGGGGAAAGTCTCGGCATAGAAGCGGGCCGCAGCCTCGGCGTCCTTGTCATACCAAAGGCAGATCGTGTTCTTGGCGATTGTCATTGCTGGTCCCTTTGCTTTTGAATCAACCTGGGCTTTTGATCAACCTGGGCTTTTGGAAACAACCTGGGCTTTTGAAATCAACCCGGGCCTTGAAGTCAATCCGGGCTTTTGCACAGCCAGCCTCGGCGTTGCACTACGAAAATGGAATGCGCTCGTGCCATCTGACGTTCCGACAGCAACACCTGCACGGCATCAAGGTATCACGGCTGGCACTTTTAAGACCAGATGTGGGCAGTGACTCGAACGGGCGACGGTCCGCCGGGTCCCGACCGGTGGCCTTCACTTTTTTGTCTGGGGCAGCTTTGTCTGGGGCAGCGCCGCTTTGCTCAAGGTCGTGCTGGCTTTCGGTTGGGCGCCCCGGTGCCTCAGGAGGCGCACAAGCAAGTTCCGTCTGCCCTTGCGCGGGACGAGATCGATATCGCTGACAAGCTTTGCGCCGCCCTCGCGACGCTCCAACGTGATCTTGCGGCTATGAAAGGTTTCCAGCTCGGCGCGATGCGCTACGCTGATGATGGTGACCTTCGGCAATTCGCGAATGATCATCTCCATCATCTTGTCCTGGCTCTTCTCATCAAGTGCTGAGGTTGCTTCATCCAGCACTATGATATCGGGGCTGTGCAGCAGAAGACGCGCGAAGGCGAGCCGCTGCTTTTCGCCACCCGACAAGGTCTGGTCCCATGGCGCGTCCTCTTCGATCTTGGCGTTGAGATAATCGAGTCCCACCTTGTCGAGAGCCGCCTTGATCTTTTTCAGCGTCCAGTTGTCGGCGGCGCCTGGATAGGCGACTGCGCGGCGAAGCGTCCCGGTGGGGATGTAAGGCCGTTGCGGCAACATGAACAACCGTCTGTCGGCGTGGATGTTGACGCTGCCGCTACCCCACGGCCACAGGCCTGCGACGGCCCGCACCAGCGTGCTCTTGCCTGAGCCGGATTCGCCGGCAACGAGCACCCGCTCGGCTGGTTTGATCACGACCTCGGTTTCCTTGACCACGGCGGTACCGTCGTCGAGCGACACGGAGAGATTGTTCAGCCCAAGCATCGCATCGCCTTCGGTTTCGCCGCGCTTAATGCGTCCAAGGGTGTTGCTCTGTTCCGCCCGCTCGAGCCCGTCGAGCGACATCATCAGCGAGGCGATGCGCCGTGCACAGGCATTCCAATCAGCGAGACGGGGGTAGTTGTCGACCAGCCATCCGAACGCGCCCTGCACGATGGCAAAGGCCGAGGCAGCCTGCATTACCTGTCCAAGTGTCATGCTGCCTTCGAGAAACTTTGGAGCGCAAAGCAGAACCGGCACGACCGGCGCAAACAGGCTCGACCCCTGCGACACCAGCGCTGTGCGCATGTGCTGGCCTGCAAGGAGCGCCCACTGCCTGAGCACATGGGCGAATGTCTTGTCCATGCCGCTGCGCTCCTCCTCCTCGCCGCCGAGCAATGCGATACTCTCGCCGTTTTCCCGCACGCGCGTCAGCGTGTAGCGGAACTCAGCTTCCGCCTGGTTTTTTTCCTCGGAGAGGTGGACGAAATGGCGGCCGATGACCGCCATCGAGGTGGACGTGATTGCGGCATAGATTACCGCGGTGACGACCAGGAAGCCGGGAATGGTGACGGTCGAACCTGCAATCGGCAGGGTCAAGGCGCCGCCGATCGTCCACAGCACCACGATGAAGGTCGAGGCCGACAGAAATGCGACGATGACACCGGCAATGAAATCGACGGGCGATTCTGTGGCAATCCGCAAATCCTCGGCGATGCGGGCTTCGGGATTGCTGTGGTCGCCGCCGACGAGGTTCAGCTGATAGTAGCGGCCACTTGCGAGCCAACGCGCGATGACTGCGGTGGTGAGCCAGGAGCGCCAGCGGCGCTGTATCGTCATACGAAAGAAGACTTGTGCCACCACAAGGCTTGTGCTTCCGAGCACGAGCGGCACGAAAACGGCGCTCAGCCGATATACGGTATGGGCGTTGCGTTGCTCAATGGCGTCGAAAATTGCGCGATTCCAGACATTGATCCCATACTGGAAGCCGACATTGGTGACGATCAGGACCAACAGCCCGATCGTGCATGGCCAAGCGAGCCTATCGCCAATGCTGCCCCAGTAACCGCGCGCGCTGATCCAGAAACGCTTCAGCAGGTACCTCTTGCGCGCCTGCTCAGCCTCTTCGGGTGTCAGCTCCGGATCGGGTTCGATGAAATCCGGCGGCGGCGCGGCCTCGCCGACGACCTCGGACGCGTGTTCGACAGTCGAGTGTTTCTCGTGGCGCGACCTCTCGGCATCGCGCAATTGGGCGGCGTCAACCGATTTCGGCTTGAATCTAGCCTCGGGCATCCGGCGATAACGGCTTAAAAATCAGAAGGTTTCATAGCGTCCGCTTGAGATGGTCAGCTGCCAACAGCGCCTGGGTTTCGCTCATGATTGCCGGCTGCCCTAGCGGCCTCGCTCCTGCATCGGCTCCTGTGACCGCGACGCAGCTCCGCCGGCAGGCGCATCGCGTGCAGTTGGCTGGAGTGTCAGCGATGCACCGGGACGGCGTTTTCGTACCGGGCCATCTACGCCGACGCGGCCCTCGTCGGACAGAAAGGGGAGACCAGATTCTGGCGCAGAACCTGGTCGTCGGGACAATGGTTGGAGCAGACATTCTGCACCATTTGCGGATCGGTCGTTTTCATGCGGGCAAAGGATTGAAGGATGCGCTGTCGGTCTCGGTCGGCTGTCTGGAGGACCCGCATTTTCCGGCCCCGGCAACGCTCCACTGGCCTGACAGGAAACATAAATGGCTTTGTTTGGAAGGCTTGCCCAAGGTCGCTTGAGGAGCGAAATGGCGATGCGTGCAGACGCTGGCACAGAGTTGCAACAGAACTTCAGGGATCACTCTGCTGGACGAGCAGTCTCGACAATTCGCTTCAGGCTCTCAAGATTTATTCGCATGCCGCGTTCGAAGAAGCTGGACGCGAGCGGCGCGAGAAGCGCCATCGGCCCGGGAAGCCCTTTTCCGGTAATCGAACCCTCGAGGTGGAGATGCGTTCTGTGGCCTGTCGGCCCAGCCGAAAGCGGTAGGTGAATGGCGTCGGCCCGCTCAAGCTGGACAAAGTCAGCAGTGCATCGACTTCGAACTCGGTGACCTCCACGATGTTTTCGAGGACCCGCCCGACCGGGCCGGCCGTGAGCTTGGCTACGGACTGCACAGCCGAGTACCAGGCCGGAGCCGCTTCAATATCCTCGATATGACGGAAGACGGTCTGGGCAGGCCTGTCGATCTCGATTGATATGTCGAACATTTGTGACTTATTCCTTCGGGAGATCGGATGATGGCCCATCGCGCCGGGCGATTGCGTTGCCGGCGGCTGTTCCGGCGACCAGAACTCGCAGCAGCCCGACGGCGGTTGTGACCTCGTTCGGCGTGAGCCGCTGGCCCAGCCATCCGTAAAGCCGGGATTCGACCTGCCGGATTTCGGCGGCGAGCCGGTGCCCCTCCTGTGTCAGTTCGAGCTCCACCTGCCGGCGATCGTCGGAGTTTTCCCGCCTGACGACGAGCGCCCGCTCGACCAGCGTGCTTACCAGCCGGCTGGGACTGCCGGTCTCGCAGACCAGCAGCTTGCCAACAGCATTGAGCGACATTGGTCCGCCGGCCTTCAGGCAGCTGATGACTTCAGCCTGGGAAGGGGTGACGCCAAGCGGCGAGAGCAAGTCGGTAAGCAGCCTGTTGCCTTCGCGCTGGGCGCCGAGAATGAGGAATCGGAGCTCCTCTTCTGGTTTCATGCCGCCGCTCCCAGTTCGACCGGGGCGGTCACCAGCTGACGCGTCGCCAGCCGCACGGCGCTCTCCGGATCATGGGTCGGCAGATAGATCGTCGGCTGCTGCTCGGCGAGGTGCCGGACGGCTCGCAGGGTGGCGGCGGCAATTTTTGTATCGGGTCCCACGCCGTCCACCTTGCCGGCAAGCATCAGTGCCTGGTTGTAAGACGTGTCGCCGGCGAGAAAGAGCGTTGCGTCGCCATCCTCCACCAGCACCGAAAGATGACCGGCAGTGTGACCAGGAGTTGCGATCGCCACGACGTCGCCCGCTTTGGTCAAGCGCTTGCTCGCCGCAAATTGGCCGAACGGTCCATCGTCGAGCTCGAGCCGTATGGGGTTGAACCAGTCGGGCCAGCGCTGCGGCAGGTAGCCGCGGAGCATTCCCATGAAACCCGACGCCGTGTCGATCTCACTGGGGGCGGCGAGTATCTGGCTATGGGGAAAATGCACCAAGCCCGCATCGTGGTCCATGTGCAGATGCGTGAGCACCACCCGTTTGACGTCGCGCGGCCCGATGCCCAGGCCACGCAGCTGCGGCCCGATCTCTTCTTCCGGCTCGATACGAAAGTGCACTTCCCAGCGAAAGAACGGATGCAGCGAGCGTCCGTGCCCGTTCAGCAGATGCGCCGCCTGTCCAGTGTCGACAACAATGACGCCTTCGTCATGCTCGATGGCCCAGGCGAAGGTCGGCAACCAGCCGGACCAGTTCCTGTCGGCAAAGATGCTGGCAAGCCCATGGCCGCGTCCTTCGATCTGGGCCGTCTTGATGCGGACCGACCCGGTCCGGATGGCATGTACTTTCATTTTTTCCTCTCCATTAGATGATATGTCATCGTATGACACGTCATATATTGAGGAGTCAATAGAACGGAGGAGAAAAGATCAGCGCGACAGCGATCGCGAGCATCTGCCGCTCAGCCCGACCGCGCAGGCGCTGAATTCCGGAACAAGGGTGCGATTTTGCCGTTGAGCCAGAAACTGGAAGCGACCCGCATGTCCGAATTGCCGAATGAAGAGATCGAAGGGCGGCTGAACGCCCAGCGCGAGACTTTGGCGCTGGTCGTCGCACTGCTTGCCAGCAAGGATACGGCACCCGAGCGAATATGGGCCGAGCTGGAGGCCCGTTTTCAGTTTCAGAACAGTCAGGAGGACCCCGGCGTCCTGCCAAGCAGCGCATTCGCCATCGAGGCTGCGAAGATGCGGGAGTTCAAGCTGATCGCCGAAGAGGCGCGGGCGCGCACTGCGGAATGGAACGGCAGGGACATGCCACAGGGCGCCAGCTGAAGCCCCGGCAAGTGGTTGCAGGACCGGCTATTTTGCGAGGGGCCGAGCAGGCGTCAGCTTTGCCCTAAAAGTGCACGCGCCAACTCTTCCCATTCCTCGTCAAGACTTAAGGTCGATGGCGCGGCGTTGCAGCGGCGATACCAATATTCGGCATTCGACTGGTCGCCTTCCTTGCGGTGGAGATAGGCATGCACGTGCATGCCCGCAGTATCGTCGCGCCGCTGCGCGCACTCGTGCGCCTTAGCCCAATTGCCCTTTGCATCCCACCACAGCGCCTGCAGGGCAGGGCTCAAACCGTCTGGCGGCTGTGGTTTCGCAATCGAATCCCTGAAGGTTTGCAGATCCATTTTTCCACCCTAGCAACGTACAGGGCGCCGATAATACCTGCACCGGCAGCCGACCGATAGCGTGCATCGGGCGGCATAACCGGAATGGGTGTCGGGAGCCGATAACCGCACGGCCAGATGCTTGATTTGGTGACGTGCATGAAATAGTGCGCACCACGGCACCATGATGCCTGAGACAGCGAGGATGGGTAGCGAGCCGATGACAGCCCCCGACAACGCACGCCAATTCTACCACGGCACCCGGGTCGACCTTAAACCGGGAGACCTGATAGAAGCCGGCTACAGCTCCAATTACGGCGCGAGAAAGCAGGCAGCCTGGGTCTATCTGACCGGCACTCTGGATGCGGCCATCTGGGGTGCAGAGCTGGCCGCTGGTGACGGACGGGAAAGGGTCTATATCGTGGAGCCAACCGGCCCGATCATGGACGACCCCAATCTTACGGGCAAGAAATTTCCCGGCAATCCGACGCAGTCCTATCGCTCCCGTGAGCCGCTCAGGATCACGGGCGAGGTCGCCGAGTGGCAGGGCCACTCCCCCGAGCGGCTGAAAGAGATGAAGGACCATATCGAACGGCTGAAGGCGCAAGGCATCGAGGCAATCGATTGATCGCTAAATCCTGCGATTGCCAAGCTTGGCTCTGACCTACGGTCGGCGGCAGTCGCCGCGAAATACGGCTCCACGTCCGCAATGGGTCCGCGAGTTGTCGTTCCTTGCAGGTTGGAGAGCGGATGCTCCTTTTCATCTCGTCGCGAACGTGATGATCTCGGGGCTCGAAGGGCCAAGTGGGCTGCCGTCAAAGCCGCCGAATTGCTGTTCGATCCGTAGCCCCGCGTTCCCCAGCAGGCTCGATAAGGCGTCCGTGTCGAGGAATCGCAAGGTGCTGCGACTAACTTGCGGAAGGCTCGGATGCTTTCCGCCGAACCTGTGGGTGAATGTCACCGTCTGTCCATCGAACGGCATGATCACCTCTGTTGTGATCTGCACCAGAGACCCGTCAGGTAGCTCAACGACGACCGCATTTTCGGGTGTCCAGCGCTCCCACGCCCGCACAGAAGGGTTCCGCGTCTCGAACGCGAAGCATCCGCCTGGCACAAGGGCCTGTCGCGCAGCCGCCATCAAATCCCGCAGGTCTTCGTCGCTGACAAGGGCCTGGAATGCATGCCCCGTCATCACAATGAGATCAAACTCGGCTGTCCAGCCGGCCGATTGGAGATCGCCGAGGACCCATTCGATATCCGTGCGCGTTCGTGCGCGATTCAACACGCCGGGTGCTGGGTCGATGCCGCAGAGCCGCCCTGAATGTCCGGCCAGGCGTGCCTCGTGAAGGAGGGTGCCCGTTCCACATCCGACATCAAGCACCGCGTCTGCTGTTAGAATGCGGGGCAGGTAGAAATCATAGTCGTCGCGCGCAGATCTCGGGTGCCAGGCATCGTAGACGGCAGCGAGATATGGGTCGGCGAAAAGGTGGTCGACCATAGGCGGTATTCCCAATCAACTTTGATTGTGCGAGCGGTGGCGCCGCGAGCATATAGCCCATAAGTCGCGTCGATCGTTACCGCACGACCTCGCGGTGGGCGCCGGGCAGTCGGGTGGCGATGAGCTTGTCGATGCGGCGGCCGTCGAGGTCGACGACCTCGAAGCGCCAGCCTTGCGCGTCGACGCATTCGCCGGTCGCCGGCAGATGGTGCATATGCGACAGCACATAGCCGGCGACGGTTTCGTAGTCGCGGTTCTCGGGCAGATCGATGCGGAGAACCTCCGCCATCTCGTCGGCCTGCATGTAGCCGGCGAGCAGCCATGAGCCGTCCTCGCGCTTGACGGCGTTTTCCTCGTCGCCGGCATCGAGGTCCGAGCGGAAGACGCCGGTGATCGCTTCCAGTATGTCGGCCGGGGTGACGATGCCTTCGAAATGGCCGTATTCGTCGTGCACCAGCGCCATCGGCACGTCGGATTCCTTCAGCGTCGCAAGCACATCCAGCGCGTCGGCCTGGTCATGCACGATCGGGGCGGTGCGCACGTGCCGGCGCGGGTCCAGGGCGCGGCCGCCCAGCATCGCGGCCAGCACGTCGCGGGTCTGGACGACACCAATCATGGCATCGACGCCGCCGTCGCCGGCCGGCAGGCGCGAATGCTGGGTATCCATCAGCAGCTTCCTGATGGCGGCCTCGTCGGCTTGCAAATTGATCCAGTCGACCTCGGTGCGCGGCGTCATCACCGCGCGCACGGCACGGTCGCCGAGCCGCATGACGCCCGCGATCATGCGGCGTTCGTCGGATTCGATGGTGCCGTGGTGCTCGGCCTCGGCGACCAGCATCTTGATCTCCTCGTCGGTAACCTTCTCCTCGCTCTGGCCGCGCTGGCCAAGCAGCCACAGGAGGGCACGGCCGGAAAAGTCGAGCAGGAAAACCAGCGGCGCCGAGATGCTGGCGAGGATGGTCATTGCCGGAGCGACCCTGACGGCGACCCGTTCGGGGTCGCGCAAGGCGATCTGCTTGGGCACCAGTTCGCCGATGATCAGCGAGCCATAGGTGATTAGGGCGACGACGATGCCGACGCCGAGCGGGTCGGCGAGGCTTTCGCGGATACCGGCCGACACCAGGAAGGTGGCCAACCGCTCGCCAAGCGTGGCGCCGGAAAAGGCGCCGGACAAGACGCCGACCAAAGTGATGCCGATCTGCACCGAGGACAGGAATTTGCCCGGATTGGCGCCGAGCGCCAGAGCCCGGCCAGCGCCCTTGACGTTGCGGTCGATCATCGCCTTGAGGCGCGCCGGCCGCGACGAGACGATGGCGAGCTCGGACATCGACAGAAGGCCGTTCACACAGATGAGGACGACCACGATGGCAATTTCAGCATAAAGCATGCCGGGTCCATAGCATTGCCACGCGGTTTTCGAAAATAGGACGGTCGCGCTTTTTCAGGGCAATCGCTTCAGACAGAAAAGATAATGCCCAATTCGTGTTGGAGGTTATCAATTGTCGAAGTCGGCGCCGCCCTGGCAGCGCAAACCTTAAGCAATGGCCCTTTGTCTTTTCAACTAGCCGGCGGAGCAATCAAGCGGCATCCCAGGGCGGCGCGGAAAAATGCTCGATCAGGGTGTCGACAACGACGCGCACCTTTGGCGCGAGGTTGCGTGTTACCGGCCAGATGGCATGCACCGCGGTATTTTCGACAAGACAGTCCGACAGAACCATTTCGAGCTCACCGCGCCTGATGCTGTCGGCCGTCAGCCATGTCGGCAGAAAGACGATGCCGCAGCCGGCCAGTACCGCATCGAGCATCGGTTTGCCGTGGCCGAGCACCAGCCGCGCCTTGGGCGCGAATTTTTCGAGACGGCCGTCGGCATGCCTGACGGTCCAGGGATGGACAGCGCCGTCGCGGCCGTAGCCGATGAGGCTATGCCTGGCGAGATCCTCGATCGATTGCGGCCTGCCATGGGCGTCGAGATAGGCGGGGACGGCGACGATGCCCGAACGCTGGGCATAGATGCGGCGCGCGGCGATCGAAAGGCTGTCGTCGAGATCGCCCATGCGCACCGCCAGATCGATGCCTTCCTCGATCAGGTCGACGCGCCGGTCGTTGAACGAGATTTCCATCGTCAGATCCGGGAATTTTTTGGAAATGTCGAACAGCACCGGGGCGACGCATCGCCGGCCGAAAGCCAGAGGCAGGTCGACGCGCAGCCGCCCGGAAGGCACCTGCTTGCGGGAAGCGAGCAGTGACTGGGCGGCTTCGATCTCGGCCAGCGCCCTGACGCAGGCTTCATAGTAGCTCAGGCCCTCGCTGGTTGGGCTGAGGCTACGGGTGGTACGGTTGAGCAGGCGAACGCCCAATCGCTGTTCCAGCTGTGCGATCGACTTGCCGACCGCCGATTTCGTGACATGCAACCGGACAGCGGCGCCGGTGAAGCTGCCAGCCTCCACGGTATGAACGAATGCGACGATGCCCTGCAGATTGGCCGATTCCAATGAAGCGCTCCTATTGTAGAGTTTCACTCATTAATCCGTTGCAAAACATGCCACATAGAAGCTCTTTTCTCCATAGTGAAACGGCGTAAATGTCCGCGCAGCCATCAACCGCGGAGCGCGAACCAAATGAGCACCGAAAACAAATCCTGGCAGATGAACGGTTTCGGTCTGTCCAGGCTGAAGCCGGCTGAGGGCAAGCTGCCCCAACCCGGGCGGCATGACCTGCTGGTGCGCGTCACAGCGGTATCGCTGAATTACAAGGACAGGATGATCGTCGATGGCGTGCTGATACCGGACCTCAGCTTTCCGTTCGTGCCGACATCGGACGCGGTTGGCGAGGTGGTGGCGATCGGCGGCAAAGTCAGCCGCTTCGGCATCGGGCAGCGCGTGCTCGGCCAGGTCATCGCCGACTGGCCGGACGGCGACGCGCCGCCCGTGCTGCACAAGCATACGCTGGGTTCGTCACTGCCCGGCACGCTGTCCGAGCATGTGCTGTTTCATGAGGATGCCGCCGTGGCGGCGCCGCCGTCGCTCAGCGACATCGAGGCATCGACGCTGCCGATCGCGGCGCTGACGGCCTGGTTCGCGCTGGTCGAGGCGGCCAAGCCGATCCCGGGCGAAACCGTTCTCATCCAGGGCACTGGCGGCGTGTCGCTGTTTGCGCTGCAATTTGCCGCCGCCTTAGGCCTGCGCGCCATCGTCACCTCGAGCTGCGACGAGAAGCTCGAGCGGGCGAAGGCGCTCGGCGCCTGGAAGGGAATCAATTATCGCAGCCAGCCGGCATGGGACGAGGCGGCGCGCAAGCTGACAAACGGCGCCGGCGTCAGGCATGTGCTGGAAATGGTCGGCGGCGACAATGCGCGGCGCTCGCTCAATGCGCTGGGCGCCGACGGCAGGCTGTCGCTCATCGGCCTTCTCGGCAGCATGGAGCTTAGTTTCCCGATCATTCCGTTCCTGCGCAACCGGATCGTCGTACAGGGCATATCGATCGGCCATCGCCGCGCTTTCGAGCGGATGAACCAGGCGATCGAGACGCTTGCGATCAAGCCGGTGATCGACAAGGTGTTTGGCTTCGACGAGGTGCCGCAGGCATTTGAGCGATTGGAGACGGGACCGTTCGGCAAGATCGTGATCGCCGTGCCCTGAACCCCGTCGGCACGAAAATGGCTGTCAGACGGGAAGGCTGATGGCGCCTACGGCAGTTGCAGCAGCACGCCGACAATGGCCTTGCCGTCGGTGAAATAGGGATCGCCTTCGCCGTTGCGCCCGGCCTTTGTGGCGCCGACGCCTGGTATCTGGCTGGTCGAGATCAGCATGCCGGCAGCGGCGAGGTCGCGCATCAACCCGTCGCGCTCGGCGTCGATGTCGGGGCCGATGTGATGGGTGATCGCGCCGGTATCGTGGCTGAGGCCGACGCCGCGGTCGAAGCTTGCCGAGCCAAGCCAAAGCGGCCGGCCGTCGTCGCCGGTCGCATCGGTCTGCCAGAAACGGACGTGGTGGCGCCGGTCGGCGCTGTCGCCGACCGGCTTTTCGAAGGCGAGGTCCTGGGCGCGGCCTTCGAACAGCAGCCGGCTGACCGGCGCATCGGGATAGGGGCGGTTAAACAGCACGCTTTCGCCGATCTCGATCGCGGTCTTCAGCGTGATCGCGTCTGCCGTATCCCAGCCGGCGACGGCAAAAGCATGGACAAGCTCCTTCCTGGTGCCGACAAGGCCGACATTGATCGGATCGCCCGGAATGCCTTGCGGCGTGTGCGTTACCATCTCGAATTGCTGATTGCGAAAATTGCGGTCCCGCAACGTCCAGAACTCAGGCGCGGCGAAATAGGCGAGCGAAAGATAAGCGGCACAGCATGCCACCAGCCAGGTCGTTGCACGTCGTCGAAGGCTTCGTTGGCTCATGCATTGGCGCTCGAACTGGCAGGCCCGTCAGGCCGTCGAAATCCTTGGCAAGCGGCGCGCAGCCGGTCTATCGTAGCATGAAATGGCGTAGAACCGGCTAGCACGAATGAGGGCGTGATGAAGGGCAAACCGGCGCGCGGCACTGCCATGGCGTTGACCGCCGACCTTGTCGCGCTGGTCGAACGTGTCGAGCCCGACCCCGGCCCCGAGCCCGGGACGACAGAGCACACCGACGCGGAGTTCGATGGTCTTGTCGAGCAACTGCTGCTGGAATACCGGCCCGAAATGCTCTGGGTCTTTGCCTACGGCTCGCTGATCTGGAATCCCGAATTCGACTATGTCGAGCAGCGCCCGGCCACGGCGCCAGGGTGGCACCGCTCGTTCTGCCTGAAGCTGACCCGCTGGCGGGGAACCCGTGATGTTCCGGCCTTGATGCTGGCTTTGGACCGGGGCGGCAGCTGCAAAGGCGTTGTCTACAGACTTCCGGCAGAAGATCATTTCGGGCAACTCGGTCGGCTGATGCGACGGGAGATCGACGCCAACCCGCCTACCAACGTGCCGCGCTGGATCTGGGTCGAGACCAGCGACGGTCCGCTACGCGCCCTGGCATTCGTCGCGGCGCCCGACGGCAAGGCTTATGCCGGGCGGCTGCCGCTCGATCAGGTGGCACAGACATTGGCGCGCGCAGCCGGACATTGGGGTTCGTCCGCCCAGTATCTGTTCCGCACCGTCAGCATGCTCGAGGAAAGCGGAATCGGCGACAAAAACTTGTGGCACGTCCAGGGTCTGGTCGCGCAGCACATCAAGGCTTCCACCGGCGGCACGCAACGCAGCTGATCCGGACGCTCTCGCGAAATGCTTGTTCCAATTTCATCTGAAAACCGGAACGGTCAGCGGCAGGCGCGGTAGCCGTTCTTGCGGTTCTTGATGTCGAAATGGAAATGGTTGCGGTGATCGTAATTGTAGCCGGGGCCGAGCACGGTGGTGAAGTACTGGCAGCCGTCGGCGCGCACATTGTTGAGGAAGCCGCGTGTGCGGAAGGCGAACAGGCCGGGCTTGCGGACGTCGATGTCGTCACCATTATTGAGCTCGATGCTCATCACGTCGAGCGCATTGCCCTTGCCGTGTTCCGACAAAACACCTTCGCCGGCAATCCTGCGGCAGGAATAGCTCGAGCCCTGGTGGATGGTCTTGACGCCTGAAAAATAGCGCCAGCGGGCCGACGGGACGAGTTCGTTCCTGGTCCAGCCGGCAAAGGTGGCGGCCATGTCGCAGGTCAGCGTCGCGGCCGGCTTCATCTCGACGCTGCCGATGGCCGAGACCTTGACCGGATAGTCGATGCCGCACTGGCCTTCATGGATCGGCGCAACGTCGGTGTAGACGACGCCGAGGCGTTTCAGTTCCTTGCGGCAATCGATCTCTGTAGCCGGCATCTGTTCGGCCGGCGACATCGGGTTGTCCATGCGCGGATAGGCGGCCGTCATATAGGGGTCGGACGGGACGAGGCGCTGCATGCCGGAATATTCCGGGCCGGAATCTTGGGGACCGGAATCTTGTGGGCCGGAATTGGGCGGAACGGCAGCGGTCTGGCTGCCGACATCGACGGCCGGCTGCAGCGACAGCACGCTGCCGGTATTGCAGGCCGAGACCGCTGCAATGGCAAGCACGGCGGCAAGCCTGCCGGCCATGCGCGCGCGTCCTGTGTGCCGCGCAGCGGCAAGCGCAGCGCGAAATAGCCCGGCCATCGGAGGGGTTCCCTGTCCCTGGATGGCACAGACTCTAAACCTGAAGAGTAAAGGAAAAATCAGCGGCGCCGTTCACGCCTGCGGCCAAATTGCGGCGCCACTGTCGGCGCCCGGCGTCATTGGCAAAACGTGCCGCCATTGCGGCGCGGTTCGAGGTCGAAGTGGAGATGTAGCGAATGATCGGCGTCGCTGCCCGGGCCAAGCACGGTCTTGAACGGCCCGCAGGCGGCCTTGCGCACTGCATCCAGGAATTCCGCGTCCTTCTGCGGCGGCGTTGGACCGACATCGATCTCTTTCCCGTCGGAAAGCGTGAAGCTGGCGATGTCGAGGGCGTTGCCGAAGGCGTGCTCCGACAGTTTGCCGCCGGCGTGGCGCGGCCGGCAGACGAAGGCGGAGGCCTGGCCGATCGATTTGATATCCGTGCCGAACTCGGCCTTTGCGGCAGGCTGGATGACCGAAGCAGCAAAGCGGGCGGCCGCTTCCGCCATCTGGCAATTGAGCTCGGTTTCGGGACCGATGGCGATGGATTTGCCGAGCGTTTTCAGCACGACCGGGTAAGGGATCGAGCAACCGACCGCCGTATCATGCTCGGGCTTGCGCTCCTCGAAATCGACGCCCATGGACTTCAGCCGCCTGCGGCAGGCCAATTCTTCGGCCGGCATTTCCTTCCCGGCAATGGCGGCCGAGCGAGGATCTGGAAGGATTTCTTGCTCCGCCTTTTTGTCTGCCTCGGCCGGGTTTGGTGGCGCGGCCGGTGGGCTTGCCGGCGGCTCAGCCTGCGCCGGCTTTTCAGGAGGCTGTGGTGCAATCGCCGGCGGCTCCGGCTGCTGGGTCTTGGGCTGGCCATTTTGGGGCTGCCCGTTTTGCGGCTGCTCGTTTTGGGGCGGCTCAGCCTCCGGGGCATCCGCCGGGCGCGGTTCGGGGACCGGGATGTCGGCTGGCGACGGCGGAGTGGCTTCCTGGTTGAACTGCGGAACCGGTGCAGTTTGCGGCAGTTCGGGCGCCTTGGCCAGAGCGGGTCCCGTCAGCGACGTAGCCGTAACGGCCAGGAGCAATCTACCCAATCTGAAAAAGCCAAACGCCGCCATTACTTCGCAACGGCCAGAATGCAGGGAAGTTGCCTTGGGCGAGGCGGGCCGGCGATCACAATCGGTAACCGCGCCGTCACGCGCCGATCGCTTCCAGGCCCTCCTCGAGCCAGTCCGCCAGCAGCGGCATGCCGAGCAGGTACTTTGCCGTGCGCTTGTTGGCGCGCTCGCGGGCGGCGGTCAGCGCGTCCGTCCATTCCGTCGCGTCATAGTCGCCGCGGCCGACCCAGGCCAACGCAATCAGTTCGGCCGCTTCGTCGACATTGAGGTCGTCGATCAGTTCGCGCAGTTCCTCCTCGGTGAGATTTTCGGAGCTTTCCTCGGCAAGGCCGTCGTGATGGTGGTTGTCGTGCGCGTTGCCGTCGAGCTCTACCTCGTGCTCGGCGCCGTCGGCATAGTCTTCGTTGACGGCGGCGCTGAGCGCCTTCGCCTTCAGGATGAACAGGCGCACGGTGTCGGGACCGATCGAAAGCTCCCAGTCTCGTTCAACGCGTTGCTGCACCGGCCGTCTCCCTGCTTCGTGCTCGGTCGGCCCGATGATAGCGGATTTGCAGCGCTCGTCACGTTCTCTTGCGCGTCGGCGTTGATCGTGAACCATGATTTCCGATGCCCTCTGTTCCAGGGATAAGATGGCCTTGCTGGGAGAGATCGCGGTTTTGAGATAGAATGGACATTTTCCGGGGACGAAACGGCTTCGGCCCGGCGTTAGTGTTGCATTGTCAGGTTCTAAGGAGAGTTCGATGCGCAGACGATTGCTGATTTGTGCCATGGCCATGGCCGCCCTGCCGCTGATTGCGGCTCCGGCGTTTTCGGCTGGTGAAGGCGGGGGAGGTGGTGGCGGCGGCGGCGGCAATGGCGGCGGCGGCCAGAGCCAGTGCAAGAAGGGGGAGGCCTGGGACAAGAAGCAGAAGAAATGTGTCTCGCCGAAGCAAGGTATGCTGGACGACGACAGCATCTATGATGCCGGTCGCGCGCTGGCGATGGATGGACGCTATGACGAGGCGATCGCCGTGCTCAGCCTCGCCGCCAACAAGCAGGATCCGCGCATCCTCAACTATCTTGGCTATTCGCACCGCCATTCCGGCCGTGTCACCGTCGGCCTCGGCTATTACGAGGAAGCGCTGCGCATCGACCCGAATTACACGCTGGTGCGCGAATATCTCGGCGAGGCGCACCTGCAGATCGGCGATCTTGCCGGCGCCCAGGAACAGCTCCGCGAAATCGAGAAGCGCACGGGCAAGGGGTCTCGCGAATACGGCATGCTGTCGGAGCAGATCGATCATTTCATGAGGAGCTGATCCTCCGGAACGCTCCTCATAACCGGCTGTGAGCGATCGCAGCCGGTTTTTTGCTATGCTGCGCACGTTTGGCCACAACCGGGATTTGGCATCACAGTACACACGATGCGATCTTGGAAACCGCGCTTGACGTCGGGTCAGCCGCGCAATTGGTGGATGATTTTTCAAAAACCGACTTTTTGGACGTGAAAAACCCGCGAAGATTGCTATATCTTGCGAAATTGTGGTGAGACGGTTCCGTTAGCCCGAGGCTGCCGGACCGTTTTCTTTTTGTACCATCGACAAGGTCGCTCCCGATTGCGGGGGCGGCGGCAGGAAAGGTCAGGCATTATGAACAAGGTCCCGATGACAGGCGAGGGGTTCGCGTCATTGAAGGAAGAACTGCGCTGGCGCCAGCAACAAGAGCGGCCGCGTATCATCGAGGCGATTTCCGAAGCGCGCTCGCATGGCGACCTCTCCGAAAATGCCGAATATCACGCGGCAAAAGAGGCACAGAGCCTCAATGAGGGCCGGGTCAACGAACTCGAGGACCTGATCGCGCGGGCCGAGGTGATCGACGTCACCAAGCTCAGCGGCGACAAGGTCAAGTTCGGCGCCACCGTGGTGCTGGTCGACGAGGACACCGAAGAGAAAAAGACCTACCAGATCGTCGGCGACCAGGAAGCGGACGTGAAATCCGGCCGCATCTCGATCTCCTCGCCGATCGCGCGTGCCCTGATCGGCAAGGAAGTCGGCGACGCCATCGAGGTCAACGCACCGGGCGGCGCCAGGGGCTACGAGATCGTCCAGGTGCAGTTTATTTAGGCCGCGAGCCGATAAACAGCGTGCTTGCGGGCGAAAGGCTGCTCAGCGGGCGCGGATCGCCCCAAGCTTGACCCAGACCCAATCGGGATTTTGGTCGTTGTCAGCCCAAACTTCGATGGACACCGGTCCCGGCGGGACCGGTATGTTCACATAGCGGAACGAGCTGCTGTCGCTCAAAGTGGCCACTCCGCTTGGGACGTCGATTGTTCCGCAGAAGAATTTCGCCCCGCCACCCTCACAATTCTGATCCGTGATGGTTACGAGGGTCGCTCCATCGACAAAGGACAATCCGCAAAAGCACAGGCAATCGCTGGTTGCAGTGGCGAATATCTCGCCCGCATTGTCTGGGATCGACACCAGCGGCGAGGAGTCGGAGAGGAATAGAATCGGGTGGGCAGTCTCGATCTGCATCTGAAACTTCGACATACATCCCTCCGACGCGCAGCCAGCAATTGCCGCCCGCTAAAATTCTACATCGCAGCCTGCGATTTGAGTGTCAGCAATCTCTCTGCTTCCGCCATCACCTCCGGCGGCGTGACGCCGCGGCCGGGCTTGGCCAGCAGCGTCGATGAGAATGGGCCGCGCGGGCCGGTCAGACCGGGCTCGGTGGCCAGGAATACCGCCACCGTCGGCAGGCCGAAAGCGCTGGCGAGATGGGTCAGGCCGGTGTCGGCGCCGATGACCAGCGCCGAGCCGCCGATGACAGCGGCGATCTCGGCAAGCGGCGACCTGGGAACCACCACGGTTTGCGAAACGGCGCCGGCGATCGCCTCGGCAACTGCCTTTTCCCGGTCGTTCGACCAGGTGGTGACCGGCGTCATCCCTCGTGCCACGAGAAGCCGGGCGGTTTCGATCCAGTCCGCGACCGGCCATTTCTTGTCCTCGCGGCTGGTGCCGTGCAGCAGGAAGGCGGTCTTTTCGCCGACAAAAGTCGATCTTCCGGCTGGCGGAACGATGCCGGAGTCAAGCCGGGAAAAATCCGGCTCGTAGCCGAGCGCCAACCCGAACAGCCGTCTCGTGCGCTCGATTGCGTGCAGGCCGCGCGGCACGGCGTAGCGATGGCCATAAAATAAACTCGCCGAAGGCTCGCGGGCGCTCGAGCGGTCGAACCCGGCGATCGGTCCTGCCGCCAGCCGCGCCACCAGCGCCGATTTCAGCAAGCCTTGCGCATCGAGAACGAGGTCGTAGCGGCAATCGCGCAAGGCGCGGCACAAGCCGACCACTTCCCGCCATGTGCCGGGCTCGAGCAGCTTCCTGCGCCAGCGCCGGATCGCCACGCTGTGGATGGTTTGGATGGCTGGATGCAGCGCCACGATGCCGGCAAAGGCCTCTTCCACGCACCAGTCGAACGACAGGCCGGGCCGGGCGCGGCGCGCATCCTCGATCGCGGGAAAGGTGTGGATGACGTCGCCCATCGACGACGTCTTGACGATCAGCACCTTCATGCGGCGGCCGGCATTTCCAGCAGCCGCTCCGCCGCCACCACGACGCGTTCGACGTCCAGCGTCTTCAGGCAGTTGAGATGACCGAGTGGGCAGGTCTTCCTGTGGCACGGCGAACAGGACAGGCCGAGCCAGACCAGTTCGCGACGCTCTGCGAGCGGCGGCGTGTTGTCGGGCGAGGTCGAGCCGTAGACGGCGACAACCGGCGTGCCGACCGCGGCGGCGACATGCATCAGCCCGCTGTCGTTGGAGACGGCGAGCCTGGCCGCCGCGATCAGGTCGATGGCATCCTCCAGCCGCGTCTGGCCGGCAAGATCGACGGCGCCCGGCGCAAGCGCGGCGATTTCCGCCGTCACCCCAGCGTCGTTCTTCGATCCGAACAGCGCCACGCCAAACCCTTTCGCCATCATCTCGCGGGCAAGGCCGGCATAGTGTTCGCTCGGCCAGCGCTTGGCCGGGCCGAATTCGGCGCCGGGCATAAGTGCGACGAATTTCCTCGCCGTCAGCCCGAAACGGCCGAGCAGTGCCGCCTGGTTATCCTGATCGACGGCAAGCTTGGGAGCCCGGAAGGCGCCGCCCTGGGCAAGGCCGAAATAGGCCTGCGCGGTGCGCCGTTTCAGGCGATCGGGCAAGGGCACGATGTCGGTCAGCAGCCCGTAGCGCATCTCCTTGAGATGGCCGACGCGGCGCGGAATGCCGGCAAAGAACGGGATCAGCGCCGACTTCCAGCTGCCCGGCAGGATATAGGCCATGTCGTAGCGGCCGCGCAGCAGGCGGCCGAAGCGCCTGCGGACGCGGAATTCGAACGCGCCGGATTTCAGCGGCAGATCGATCTGCTGGCGTATTTCGGGCATGCGCTTGACCAGGGGGGCTGCCCAGGCCGGCGCCAGCACGTCGATGGCGGCGCTCGGATGAAGCTCCCTCAGCGCCTGGAACAGGCACTGCGCCATCACCATGTCGCCCACCCAGCGTGGGCCGATCACGAGGATCGTTGGGCTTTCAGCCATTCGACATAGTCTCTGACGCCGGTTTCCACTGTGCGGAACTGGCCATTGTAACCGGCTGCGCGCAAGCGGGACATATCAGCTTGCGTAAAGCTCTGGTAGCTGCCCTTGAGGTGGTCGGGAAATTCGATGAATTCGATCTGGCCTTGGCCGAGCGTATCGATCACCGTTTCGGCAATGGCGCGGAACGGCTGGGCCTTGCCGGTGCCGCAGTTGAAGATGCCGCTCGAGCCGCGTTTCCACAGCCACAGATTGACGTCGGCGACATCGCCGACATGGATGAAATCGCGGCTCTGCTCGCCGGGCCCGAAACCGTCATAGGCGCCGAACAGCTTGGGGTTTTCGCCGCGTTCGACCTGGTTGAACAAATGGAAGGCGACCGAGGCCATGGCGCCTTTATGCGCCTCGCGCGGTCCGTAGACGTTGAAATATCGCAGGCCCGCCACCGGCGAATGGTCGGTATCGAACACGGTGCGGCGGACATAGTCGTCGAACAGCTTTTTCGAATAGGCATAGACGTTGAGCGGCCGTTCGTATTGCGGATCCTCGCGGAACTCGGCGCCGCCGCCATAGACCGAAGCGGACGAGGCATAGAGGAAGGGTACGCGCAGGGCCAGGCAGGCGTGCAGCAAGTGCTTCGAATAGGTGTAGTTGACCTCCATCATGAACTTGCCGTTCCATTCGGTGGTGGTCGAGCAGGCACCCTGGTGGAAGACGGCCTCGATGCGGCCGAGGTCCCCGGCTTCCATCCGCGCCAGGAAATCGTCCTTGTCGAGATAATCGGCGATCTCGAGATCGGCGAGATTGGCGATCTTGTGGCCGTCGGTGAGGTCGTCGACGACAAGGATGTCGCTGAAACCGTCGGCGTTGAGCGCGGCGACGATGTTGGAACCGATCATGCCGGCGCCGCCCGTGACGATGATCATGAAAGCCTCTGGTACCTTGTGTCGGTTGTAGCCTTGTGGGATTCTGGCCTTATAGGGGAGCCGGGCCGGGCTGTCGACAAAGCAGGTGGCGGGCGGCAGGATGAGCGTCATAGTGGCGCCGCAAAGGTCTCGTTTCGGTCGGCCTGCCGGCCGACCGGCGACAGGAGCAAGGTAATGCCGTCAACCGAACTGCTTGTCGCCTTTTTCGCCACCACGGCGATCTTCGCCTATATCCCCGGTCCGGCGATGCTCTATGCCGCCGCGCAAACTATGGCGCGCGGCCGCTGGTCCGGCCTGATGGCGGCGCTCGGCATCCATCTCGGCGGCTATGTCCATGTCTTCGCCGCCGCTGTCGGCCTGTCGGTGCTTTTCCATGCCGTGCCGGTGCTTTACATGGCGGTCAAGCTGGTCGGTGCACTGTATCTGATCTGGCTCGGTGTTTCGCTGTTTCGCGCCAAGGCCCAAGGCGATGCGGTTTTGCCGGGAATTCAGCCGAAATCCGCCCGCCGCGCCTTTTTCGAGAGCGTTGCCGTCGAGGTGCTCAATCCCAAGACGGCGATTTTCTTCATGGCGTTCCTGCCGCAATTCATCGATGCCTCGGCAGGGTTTCCGGTCTGGCTGCAGTTCGTCGTGCTTGGAACGATCGTCAATTTGATGTTCTCGTCGGCCGACATTGTTTGCGTGATGCTGGCCGGCGCGGTGACCGCCAGGCTGCGGCGCTCGAGCCGGGCGCAACGACTGATGCGGCGCGCCGGCGGTGCGGTGCTCGTCGGGCTGGGCGTGCATGTCGCGTTGCAGAAAAGCTGACGCACCGTCGCGCTGCCGCGATCGGTCGAAGGCCTGCCGTTGCGTTGGCTGGAATTGCGGTATATCGGCATCGCCATGAACGGCCGGCCCTGCCAATCGAATTTCCCTGTCACTGAAATCGGCTCTCCCGCGCGTTGACATGATCAAGCTGCCTTCACCCGAACCTCTTCACCGCGCCATCTCGCGCTTCGGCAGCGCCACCGTGCTGGTGGTCGGCGATTTCATCCTCGACCGTTTCGTCAATGGCGTAATCGAGCGCATTTCGCCGGAAGCGCCGATCCCCGTGCTGCACGGGCGCGGCGAAACGCTGGCGATGGGTGGCGCCGGCAATGTCGTCGCCAATATCGTTTCGCTCGGCGCCGCCGCCATACCGGTCTCAGTGATCGGTGCTGACGAGGCCGGCAAGAACCTCATGCGCATGCTCGACGAGTTTGGCGTCGACACCGGCGGGCTGGCGCAGGATGCCGATCGCATGACGTCGTCGAAAAGCCGCTTCAGCGCGCTCAACCAGCAGGTGCTGCGTTTCGACGAAGAGGAAATCAAGCCGCTGGGCGATGCCGAGCGGGCGATGATGGTCGGGCATTTCCGCGACGCGCTGGTCGGCGCCGACATCGTCATCCTGTCCGACTATGGCAAGGGCGTGCTGCTCGACGGCGTCGCCGGCGAGCTGATCTCGATCTGTCGGGAAGCGGGCAAGCCGGTGCTGGTCGATCCGAAGGGCAGCGACTATGCGCGTTATGCCGGCGCGACGGCAATCACGCCCAACCGTAAGGAGCTCGGCGAGGCGGTCGGCCGCGCGGTGTTCGCCGACGACGAGATCGAGGCGGCGGCGCGCCAGCTGATTGCGGCGCACGGTTTCGATTTCGTCGTCGCGACGCGCAGCGAAAAGGGCATGAGCGTCATCGGTGCGGACGACGCCCGGCATATCGCCACGCAGGCGCGCGAAGTGTTCGACGTTTCAGGCGCCGGCGACACGGTGATCGCGACGTTTGCACTGGCGCTTGCTGCAGGGGCGGATCGCGTCATGGCCGGATCGATCGCCAACGCCGCCGGCGGCGTTGTCGTCGGCAAGCGCGGCACGGCGCGGCTGACGATCGAGGAACTCACCGGCGCGCTGTTTCGCTCGCATGGTCCGGTTGCCCACAAGGATGCCATCCTCGATGCCGCCGCCGCCGCGCGGCTGGTGGCGGGCTGGAAGGACGAGGGCTTGAGCGTGGGCTTCACCAATGGCTGTTTCGATATCCTGCATGCCGGCCATGTCAGTCTGTTGCACGCGGCGCGCAGCCTGTGCGACCGGCTGGTGCTCGGCCTCAACAGCGATGCCTCGGTGCGCCGGCTGAAAGGGCCGGGGCGCCCGGTCAACGACCAGCATGACCGGGCCTGCGTGCTGGCAGCACTTGCCTCGGTCGACGCCGTCGTCATCTTCGAGGAGGATACGCCGCTTTCGCTGATCGAGGCGCTGAGCCCCGACATACTGGTCAAGGGCGCCGACTATACGGTCGATCAGGTGGTTGGCGCCGATGTCGTGCAGAAGGCCGGCGGGCGCGTCGTGCTGGTCGATCTCGTTGCCGGCAAGAGCACGACCGGCACCATCGGCAGATTGCGCGCCGGGAACTGAGGATTTCATGTCCGAACTGAACGATTACCTGGCCCGCTCGGCGGCCGCGATTTTGGCGATGGTCGAGCGCGACCTGACCAGCGAGATGGAGCGGGCGGTCAGCGCCGTCGTCGCCGCGCTTTCGCAGGGCAAGGCGTTGCTGATCGCCGGTAATGGCGGCTCGGCCAGCGATGCCATCCACATTGCCGGCGAGCTGGTCGGCCGCTTCCTCAGGGAGCGCAAGGCCTACAACGTCATCGCGCTGCCCGCCAATGCGGCGGTGCTGACAGCCTGGGGGAACGACTACGGCTTCGACACGGTGTTTGCGCGCCAGGTCGAGGCGCATGGCTCGGCGGGCGCCGTGCTGCTCGCCATCTCGACCAGCGGCAATTCGCCAAGCATTCTCGCCGCCGCCCAGCAGGCGCGCATGATGGGCATGACGGTCATCAGCCTGACCGGCGACACCGGCGGCAAGCTGAAGCCGCTATCCGACATCCTGCTCAACGTACCCTCGACCTCGACGCCGATCATCCAGCAGGGGCATTTGTGCCTCTACCACCATCTCTGCGAAATGGTCGAAACGCGCCTCTGCGACGCGGGGTGATTGGGTATTCGATTAGGCGCCAGCGCTGAAGCTGCCGATCTCCCCCCTTGTGGGGGAGATGCCCGGCAGGGCAGAGGGGGGCGCTGTCCCGCCGACCTGTCGATGGATTTTCAATCATGCCCTCAGACATGTTATCGGCTGGTCGCAGGTGAACGAGGTTGGCGTTCCTTCACGCCCGCTCTGTCCTGCCGGACATCTCCCCCACGAGAGGGGAGGTTGGATGTAGCCTCGGTTTTCGCCAATCTTCAACGCTGAAGACAATTTTGTTCTTGCTTTGTGCCGGCAGCTATGCTACTAATTTGGGTATGGTGATGATTTCCACCAACGACCCGCCCGCCGAGGCGGGTTTTTTGTTTCCGGGTTTTTGTTTCGCAGGCGCTTTGCCTGGTCTCTCAAGCTGAAAGTGCCACCAGCCCTTTGTCCTTGACCCGGCGGATGGTCAGCGCGGTTCGCACCGTATCGACCGAGGCGCTTGGGTCAGAGCACAATTAGTTGGCTTCTGCCAATGTCGCGAAGTTTAGGATTTTTGCGTCATCCAGCGGCGAAAAAGCCGGCCATCTATGATGAGCAGGCTTGCAATGATCGATGTCATCCCCGCGAACTCGAACGGCTCCAGCCTTTCCCCGAGAAACACTGTGCCAAGCAGGATCGCGCTGGCAGGCACCAGAAGCGTCACGAGGGAAGCGTTTGTCGCTCCGGCCGAGGCGATCAGGTTGAAATAGAGGATGAATGCCAGCGCCGTCGTGAAGACCGCAAGAACAGCCACTGCCGCCCATATGGGGACGCTTGACGTCACGATCGCCGCCGGACTGTAGAGAAGGAAAACGATCGGTAACATGACTATGGTGGAGGCAGTGAGTTGGCCGGTCGCCACCACCGATGGCTTCATGTTCTTGAACCGCTTGGCGTAGACGACGCCGAAGCCGTATGAGATGGCCGCCCCGATCACGGCGAGCTTCGCCCAGGCAGGGCCACCAAGATTGGACAGCAGCCCGGGGCCGATCATGATGGCGGCTCCGGCGATTCCGAGCCCCACTCCCGCAAGCTTGGTTGCCGACAATTTCTCATCCGCCGTCAGCAGGTTTGCAATGAGGATCGTCCACAGAGGTGTTGTTGCGTAGAAGATAGAGGCAAGACCCGCACCAATCTCGGTTTGTCCTGTGAAGATCAGAGAGAACGGAATCACGTTGTTGAGCAAAGCCAGGCACAGGAAGGAGCCGGACCTCGCCAGTGCGGGAGCGAACGAAATGCCACATGTCCTCAGCCATAAATGCAGAACCAAGGCGGCGATCGACACCCGATAAAGGACAAGGGCCAGTGGCGGAATCTCGGCTACCGCGATACGCGCGAAGAAGAAGGTGCCGCCCCACAGAAAACCCAGAAGCAGCAACTGCCCCCAGTCGCTTGCCGACATTGAGCGTGTCGGTGCTGTCGTGCTCAACGCTTCGCCTGTCTAATTTCGGAGTGTAAGTGCAGACGATAATACGAATTAAACTGGCGATTATATTGGAAGTTTTGCCTGAATCGACGAGATTTATTAGAATATTAATATTGGAATTAATATTCTAAAGTGTTTTAGAATTCCTATTGTCGAATATCAAAGCTTCCGTTGCTGCGGTCCGGATCAGGCGTGGAACGCCACTAGCCCTTCATCCTTGACCCGGCGGATGGTCAGCGCGGTTCGCACCGTATCGACATTGGCTGCCGAGGCCAGTTCCTCGATGACAAAGGTCTGCAAGGTGCCGAGGTCGCTCGCCACGCAATGCAGCAGGAAGTCGGACTCGCCCGACACCATCCAGGCATCGCGCACGATCGGCCAGCCGCGGGTGCGCTCGGCGAAGGTCTTGAGCTCGGCGTCGGCCTGGTGATGCAGGCCGATCAGGCAGAAGGCGACGACGTCAAGGCCGAGCGCCGACGCGTTGAGCAAGGCGCGGTAGCCGCGGATGATGCCGGCTTCTTCCAGCCGCCTGACGCGGCGCAGGCATGGCGGCGCCGAAATGCCGACGCGGCTCGACAGTTCGACATTGGTCATGCGCCCGTCCTGCTGAAGCTCGCGCAGGATCTTCCAGTCGATGGCATCGAGATCGGCCTTGATCGGCATGGCGGCTTCCGTGCGGGCTTCCGTGGTGACGCGAAAGAATCTTTCGCGACTTTGTAATTAAACGACTTTGCTGTCTATTCCATCCGGTGGATCGAGGATTTTCGCATTATCTTGCTACCGGTTGCTTGTCGCCGTCGCCGGTGCGGAAGCTTTCCGGGGACGAACGGCAACTTGCCTTGCTGGCGTCGCAGGCAACACTTACATTACGCGCAACAATCGACGAGAGTTCATGCCACAATCCATGGCTGCTCCCCCGCAGAGGCTTTTCATGATCACCAAGCACGCGCCTGTTCTCATCATCGGCTCCGGCCCTGCCGGCTATACGGCGGCGATCTATGCCGCCCGCGCCATGCTCAAGCCAATGCTGGTCGCCGGCCTGCAGCAGGGCGGGCAACTGATGATCACCACCGATGTCGAAAACTATCCGGGCTTCGCCGACCCGATCCAGGGCCCATGGCTGATGAGCGAAATGCTCAAGCAGGCCGAGCATGTCGGCACCGACATCGTCAACGACATCATCACCGAGGTCGACCTCAATGTGCGGCCGTTCCGCGCCAAGGGCGATTCCGGTACGACCTATACCGCCGACGCGCTGATCATCGCCACCGGCGCGCAGGCGAAGTGGCTGGGCATCCCGAGCGAACACACCTTCATGGGGTTTGGCGTCTCGGCCTGCGCCACCTGCGACGGCTTCTTCTATCGCGGCAAGGATGTCGCGGTGATCGGCGGCGGCAATTCGGCGGTGGAGGAAGCGCTCTATCTCTCCAACCTGGCCAAGAGCGTCACCGTCATCCACAGGCGCAGCGATTTCCGCGCCGAGCGCATCCTGCGCGAGCGGCTGCTGCAGAAGGACAATGTCCGCGTCATCTGGGATACGGTCGTCGACGAGATCACCGGCCGGCCCGGCAAGGCGCCGATGCCGCCTTCGGTCGAAGGGCTGAAGCTGCGCAATGTGGTGACCGGGCAGGAGATGCATCTCGTGGTCGACGGCGTGTTTGTGGCGATCGGCCACGCACCGGCGGTCGAGCTGTTTGCCGGCAAGCTGAAGCAGAAGCCGAACGGTTATCTGTGGACGGCACCGGATTCGACCCGCACCGACATGCCGGGCGTGTTCGCCGCCGGCGACGTGACCGACGATATCTACCGCCAGGCGGTGACGGCGGCCGGGCTTGGCTGCATGGCCGCGCTCGAGGCGGAAAAATATCTGGCGGGGATCGAGGTTCACCGCGAAGCGGCGGAGTGATTGTTGAATAAGCGGCTGAGAAAAGCCGCGCAAAAGCCTGATTTTTCATTCAGACGCCAAAACAGGCGGACGCCAGAAAACAGGACGAGGGGAAATCATGGCGTTGGATTGGGACAAGCTACGCGTGTTTCACGCCGCAGCAGAAGCGGGGTCGTTCACCCATGCCGCGGAAACACTGCATTTGTCGCAATCGGCGATCTCGCGGCAGGTCAGCGCGCTCGAGCATGACGTCGGCGTGCCGCTGTTCAATCGCCACGCCCGCGGCCTGGTTCTGACCGAACAGGGCGAGATGCTGTTCCGCACGGCGCACGACGTGCTGATGAAGCTCGAAACCATCAAGTCGCGGCTGACCGAGACCAAGGACCGGCCCTCCGGCGTGCTCAGGGTGACGACCACGGTCGGCCTCGGCGCCGGCTGGCTGACCGAGCGCGTGCAGGAATTCATCGAGCTCTATCCCGAGGTCAGCCTGCAGCTTATCCTCGCCAATGAGGAGCTCGACCTCACAATGCGCCAGGCCGATTGCGCCATCCGGCTGCGCCAGCCGCAGCAGCCCGACCTCATCCAGCGCCGCCTGTTCACCGTGCATTTCCATCTCTACGCGGCGCCCTCCTATGTGAACAAATACGGCAAGCCGAATTCGATCGCCGAGCTGAAGGCCCATCGCATCGTCACCTTCGGCGTGCCGGTGCCGGCGCATTTGTCGGAACTGAACTGGCTGGAAACGGTCGGCGATTTCGAAGGCGGGCAAAGGGTGCCGACGCTGCAGATCAATGACATCCTGTCGATCAAACGGGCGGTGCAGGGCGGCGCCGGCATCGCCATGCTGCCGGATTACGTGGTCAGCAAGGATTCCGGGCTGGTGCAGTTGCTGCCCGAGACCGAGGTGCCGTCCTTCGACACCTATTTCGCCTATCCCGACGCGATGAAGAACCAGGCGAAGCTGCATGTCTTCCGCGATTTCATCATCGCCAAGGCGCGCAGCTGGTCGTTTTAGAGTGCGTCGATAGTCAGCCTAGGTTGCGACGCCGATGGCGGGCTTTTGGGCGACATGCACCCAGCAAGGTCTGGCTGCCGAAAAAACAAACGCGTGCTGCACGATTCCACGTCATCCTGCGTTTTTCGACTTTCCGAGCAAGAATCGCTGCCGATTCGCGGCTGCAGATCGATTTTTGCCTTGCCGCAGGCTGCATTTCAGCGATTCAACTGGTCCTATTGCGCTTCGGGCCGGATTGGACCACAGCCGGCGCCTTTTTGCATGTGTGTGTTGCAAAATAGATGCTTGTTTCTTGGGCATGAAGAGCACATATATAGATCATCTCCTGAGCGCGTTCTCCTCCCATTAGCGCTCTCGAGTGTTCCCCTCTGGAGGTTAGCCTTAACAGGCACTTCCAATCAAACTCAGCCGGGTCTTCATTGATCCGGCTTTTTTGTTGCCCGAAACCAACACATCGCCAGAAAATCGGCCGGAACTGGCGCGTAACAGTGACATGTAACCTCGGGTAACATGCCGCGGGCGCGCCAAATCGATTAAGCAGAGCATAGGACGCGGTGTGGCTCGTCCGGGGGATGGGGGCATCACTCGGACGACCCGGGCTCAGGCGGCTACCGCGTCCGAACCTTCCTCCGCCGCCAGGCACCGGCGGCAAGCATGCGGCGGACCTGCCGTTTCGCCTCCCACGAAGACGGTCCGCAACGAAACGGCGCCCGGATGATCCGGGCGCCGTTTCCTTGTGTTCTGGCCGCAAGCTGTTGTTTCAGGCGGCCTTGCCGTTGGCGTTCAGCGCTTCGTCGGCCAGCCGGCCAGTGAGTTCGGCCATGTGGTCGAAGACGGCCCGGTAGCTGGCGACACCCGCAGTGGCAGAGCGCAGCTCGATGATGAGGTCGCCGATCTCGGCCTGCGGCATGGTCGCCTCGACAACGTCCCATCCCGGCCAATCAGGCCGCGCGTCGTAGCCGAGGATCTGGCCGCGCCGCTGCGGGATCAGCGCGATGATCTTCGACGTCGCATCCGACGGCGTGACGATCTCGACCTTCATCACCGGTTCGAGCAGCACCGGCGAGCACGCGGCCATACCTTCCTTCATCGCCAGCTTCGCCGCCATCTGGAAGGCCATATCGGAGGAATCGACGGCATGGTAGGAGCCGTCGGAAAGGTTGACGGCAACATCGACGACCGGGAAGCCGAGCGGCCCGGATTTCAGGTAATCGCGCACGCCGGTCTCGACCGACTGGATGTAGGTCTTCGGCACGACGCCGCCGGTGATCGTATCGGTGAACTGGAAGCCTGACCCGCGCGGCAGCGGTTTGATCTCGATCACCACGTCACCGAACTGGCCGTGGCCACCCGATTGTTTCTTGTGGCGGCCCCGCTGCTGCGTCGCTTTGCGGATCGTCTCGCGGTAGGGCACGGCCGGCACATGGCCTTCGACCGGGATCTGGTTCTTGCCTTCCAGCCGCTCGCGCACGACGCGCAGATGCATCTCGCCATGGCCGGACAGCACGGTTTCGGCCGAATCCTGGTTGTGATGCAGGTTGAGCGAGGGATCTTCCTCGGCCAGGCGCTGGATGGCCGCCGACATCTTGACCTCGTCCTTGCGCTCTTTCGGCCGCAGCGCGAAGGCGAAGACCGGTTGCGGCGGCGCCAGCGTGACCAGCGGCTTGATGCCGCCCTTGGTCGAGCTCAGCGTCTGGCCGGTCCTGACGGCGTCGAGCTTGCCGAGCGCGACCGTGTCGCCGGCCTTGGCCGAAGTCAGCTTGATCTGGTCCTTGCCGAGCATCTTGTAGATGCCGGAGACCTTTGCCGTTTCGCCATTGGAAAGGAACAGCTCGGCGGCGTCGGCGACCTGGCCGGACAGGATGCGCGACACCGATAGCTTGCCGCCATGCGCGGTGTGGACGGTCTTCATCACCTGGACCACGGTGGCGTTGCCATCGGGCGCGCCGAGACGCTGGCGCGTCGCCTCGATGTCGGGTGCGTCGTGACGGATTGTCTTCAACAGGCGCAGCACGCCATTGCCCTTCTCGGCGGTGCCGATCAGCACCGGCGTCACTATGCCGTCGCGCAGGTCGGCGGCAAGATCGTCGAAGATGGCATCCTTTGGCGGTTCGATCTCGTCCAGCAATTGCTCCATCAGCCGGTCGTCATGGTCGGCGAGCGTCTCCAGCATGGAAAAGCGCGCCTCGAGCTCGCGCGCCTTGTCGTCGCTCGGGATCTGCGCGACCTCGCTCTCGGCATATTCGCGATAGATGTAGGCTCGCTCCAGGGCGAGGTCGATCGAGCCGATGACGACACCGTCCTTGCGCAGCGGGATCTGGCGCAGCAGCAGAGGCACCGAGCTTGCAGGCTGCAGCATCTTCAGCGTGTCGCGCACGCCTGCTATCGCCTTGTCGACCTTGTTCAGGAAAAGGATGCGCGGCACGCCGAGATCATCGAGCTTGCGCATGATCAGCTGCAGGGCAGGGATCTTCTTCTCGTCGGCTTCGGCGACGACCACGGCGACGTCGCAGGCGGCCAGCACCGGCTCGGCTTCGAAGGAGAATTCGATGGAACCGGGACAATCGACGAAGGTGAACGGCTCGCCCATGAATTCGGTGGTAGCGAAGGTCGCCTCGACGCTCATCGCATGGGCACGCGCCTCGGGCGAATGATCGGAAACGGTATTTCCCGACGAAACGGGATTCTGGCGGGGAATGGCGCCTGTACGGGCGAGTATGGCTTCGAGAAGTGTCGTCTTACCGCTTGCGAAGGGACCGACTATGGCAATGCATTTCGGTCCCGTGCGTCGTCCTCCGGCGCGAGTACCCATGGCTGACCTCCACTCAGGCGTTTCCCTGTGAGCGGCGGCCGGCCTGTCGGCCGTCGCGGGCGAGGCTTTTTTCAATTTGCCACCTACCCAAAGGGCATCGTCCCACGGGCAGGCCGGGAGGGCAAGGGATTTGAAGTTGAAGGGATTTGAAGTTGACGTTCGGGTTCAGCCGGTGCCGGCTAGGCGCGACGCCAGCGGGGTTGCGTCCACGCGCTGCACTGCCACCGTCTCGGCAAAGCGCGCGAGCAGCGGATTGAACAGGTCCGCACGTTCCCAGAAAGGCGCATGCCCGGCGCCGGGGACGATTTGGCAATGCTCCCACAGCGAGCCGTAGGCGAGCGTCTCAAAATAGCCGAGCCGGACGAACGGATCGTTCTCGCCATTGACTATGGCGACCGGAAATGCGGCTTGCTCGACCACCTGTCGCTGGTCGGCGCCCTTGCCTGTGAGCATGCCGCGCGTCACCGCGGCGCGCAGCCGGCCGTCGGTGCGCAGGATGGTTTTGCGGAAGGACGGGTCGGCGGTGTCGCCGAAGCAGAGCGTTTCGAAGCGCTCGGCATCGCGTTCGGAATACGTCTTTTTGGACGCCAGCAGCATGTCCCAATGCGCATGGAAGCCGCGCAGCATGCCGAAAGGGCCCTTGGATACCGGCGGCGCGCCGGTTAGCATCAGCCCGCCGACGGCGCGGTGGAAACTCGCGAGCTCGATTGCCACGTGCCCGCCAAGCGACCAGCCGAAGACGACGGCGCGGCCGATCCCCAAGGCATCGAGGAGCTGAGCCGCCGACTGGGCAAGGCCGGCGATGGTGTAGTCCGTCGCCGGATCGCGGGCGTCAGACGATTCGCCATGGCCGGGCAGGTCGAAAGCAATCAATCGATGGGCAGCGGCCAACGGGCTGTCGAACTGGCGGGCGAATACGGCGCGCGAACTGCCCGAGCCGTGGATCAGGACAAGCGGGATGCCTGGTCCCGACGACTGGCTGAGGCGCAAATCCGCTTGCGGCGTGCGGATCGTGCGGTGGGAAACGGCCATAGCTGGTTGGACCTTCGGATTGTCTCGAGGTCAACATCGCATGCCGAGGTCACCATGTTGTTTAGAACGGTGGTTAAGAAATGATTTCTCGGTTTCTGCCGAGTATGATGCAGCGAATCCACCACAGCTAACCCCGGGACCCTGATGATGGAATCCACACTCGACCTTCTCCTCTCGATCAGCAGCATCGCCACGCTCGGCCAATATGCCTGGTCGATGCGCGCGCATTTCCAGTCATCGAGCATGTCTCAAGGCGCCATGATCATTTCGGCCGTCGTGGTCGGCACGGCGCTGTTCTTTCTTGCACTGCTGTGGATCGAGCGGCAGCCGGTTGCAGCGAAGATCGTCGGGCTCGCCATCGAACTGGCAAGCTCGGCGCTTTTCTGGTGGGCGATCTCGGTCTCACGCAAGGCGCGGCTGCGTTTCGCGTTCGATCCGGACAATCCCGACAGCCTGGTGACCGAAGGCCCTTATCTCCATGTCCGCCATCCGTTCTACACGTCCTACATCATCTTCTGGATCGGATGGGGCATCGCGACCTGGTCGGTGTGGGCGGTGGTGCCGGTCGCCGGCATCGTTACGATCTATGTGATCGCGGCCTTGGACGAAGAGCGAAAATTTTCGCGGACAAGGCTGGCCGATGCCTACAACGCCTACCGCACGCGCACCGGCCTGTTCTGGCCTCGCCTTGCCCGTAGCCGGGCAGGACATGCAGCCGGCATCGGACGAAAGTGGTAGGGTCTAAGTCCGCACACCGAGGAATCAAATCGAGGATTGCGACGATGAAGATCATTGCCTGCGGCAGCGTGCCGACGATCGTTGCGCCGGAGACATATTTCACCGGCCGGGTTTTGCAGACGCCGATCATCGAGAAAGAGGCGCCGGCGCGGCTCAGGGCCACGCTGGTCAGCTTCGAGCCCGGCGCCCGCACCCACTGGCACACGCATCCGCTCGGCCAGACGCTCTATGTCACGTCCGGTGCCGGCCTCGCGCAAAGCTGGGGCGGGCCGATCCAGGAGATCAGGGCCGGCGACGTCGTCTCCTTTGCGGCCGGCGAAAAGCACTGGCACGGCGCCGCGGCCAAATCGGCGATGACCCACATCGCCATGCAGGAGGCGCTCGACGGCTTGCATGTCGACTGGCTGGAGAAGGTCAGCGACGAGCAGTATGGCGGCTGAAACGTCTCAGGCCAGCGAGGCAGTAAAGCGCTGGATGCGCGTGCAGGCCTCTTCGAGCAGTGTCTCCGATGTGGCGTAGGAGATGCGGAAGTTCGGGCCGAGGCCAAAGGCCGAGCCGAAAACAACCGCCACGCCCTCGGCCTCGAGCAGTTCCGAGCAGAAGGTTTCGTCGCTGTCGATCACCTTGCCGCTCTTGGTCTTCTTGCCGATCAGCTGGGCACAGGAGGGATAGACGTAGAAAGCACCCTCCGGCGACGGGCAGGTGATGCCGCGCGCCTGGTTGAGCATCGAGACGACGAGATCGCGCCGGCCCTGGAAGATCGCCTTGTTCTTCGGGATGAAATCCTGCGGGCCGTTCAGCGCTTCGACCGCCGCCCATTGGGCGATGGTGCAGGCGCCGGAGGTCTGCTGGCCCTGGATCATGTCCATCGCCTTGATCAGCGGCACCGGGCCTGCCGCATAGCCGATGCGCCAGCCGGTCATGGCATAGGCCTTCGACACGCCGTTCATGGTCAGCGTGCGCTCATAAAGCTTAGGCTCGACCTCGGCGATCGTCTTGAAGACGAAGTCGCCATAGGTCAGATGCTCGTACATGTCGTCGGTCAGCACCCAGACATGCGGGTGCTTCAACAGCACGTCGGCCAGGCTCTTGAGCTCCGCTTCGGTATAGGCGGCGCCCGAGGGGTTGGACGGCGAGTTCATCAACAGCCATTTGGTGCGCGGCGTGATCGCCTTCTCCAGCACGGCCGCCGTCAGCTTGAAGCCGTTGTCGATCGAGGTCTCGACAAAGGCCGAGGTGCCGCCGCAGATCGCTACCATTTCGGGATAGCTCACCCAATAGGGCCGCGGGATGATCACCTCGTCGCCGGGGTTCAGTGTCGCCATGAAGGCGTTGAACAGGATCTGCTTGCCGCCGGTGCCGACGATGGTCTGCTCCGTCCGGTAGTCGAGATTGTTCTCACGCTTGAACTTTTTCGCGATTGCTTCGCGCAGCGGCACGATGCCGGAGACCGGCGGGTACTTCGTCTCGCCGCGGCGGATCGCCTCGATTGCGGCGTTCTTGATGTTGTCGGGGGTGTCGAAGTCCGGTTCGCCGGCGCCCAGCCCGATCACGTCCCGGCCGGCGTTTTTCAGCTCGCGCGCTTTCTGCGTCACCGCGATGGTCGCGGAAGGCTTTACGCGGGAAAGGGCGTCGGCAAGAAAGGCCATGAGAGATATCTCCAGAAAGCACCGGCGCGGCGAAGGCGCCGCGGCGCCTCTCATGTCGCATCATCTGGTCAAGCGCAAGCCCCGGCGCAAGCCCAGCGCAGGCATTGTCGAATGAGCCAACGCGCAATGCTGGCAACAATAAATTCATCAACGATCGGTAAAAGCTTGAACGGCAGGACCGTGGCCGGTCTGCCAGTCTCGTACAGCGAGGAACCGTGACGCGCAGCATCGAGCTTGCCCATATCATCCGCCATGATGACGGCACCGCCAGCGGTGTCTGGGGGCTCTATACGCTGCAAAGCGCTTTCCAGCCGATCTTCGCCTTCAACAAGGGCAAGCTTTCCGTCGTCGCCTTCGAAGGGCTGATCCGGCCGTTCCGCGACGGCGAGCCGCAGCAGCCGATGAGTTTCTTCAACAGCTGTCCGGCGGTCGACCGCCTGCATATCGAGGCGCTGACACGGACGCTGCACCTTCTGAACGCCGGCGCCTGCCTGCCGCGAGACGCCTCGATCTTCATCAATTTCGATCCGTCGGTGTTCACCGACCGCGGCATCGCCGACAAGGCGCTGCGCGACATGCGGCTGGTGCTGCACGAGGCCGACATCGATCCGCGCCGCGTCGTCTGCGAGGTCACCGAGCAGAAATCGGCGTCGCAGGAAACGCTCTACAATTTCGTCGAGGCGCTCAGGGGCAACGGTTTGCGCATTGCAGTCGACGATTACGGCGCCGACGAATCCGACATCAATCGTATCAAGGAACTCAGACCCGACATCGTCAAGTTCGATGCCGACTGGATCATGACGCTGATGGAATCCGGTGCCGGCTTCGCCTTGCTGACCGCCATGGTGACCAGCTTCGAAGAGCAAGGCATCCGTACGGTATTCGAGGGCATCGAGACGGGCTGGCAGCTCGAGCTTGCCGAAAAGTCGGGCGCCTCGATGGTGCAGGGCTACGTGCTGGCGCGCCCTGAGCTCGCGCCGACCAGCTTCCGCGTCTTCGACACGAGCGGGCAGGCGGCCGCGGTGTCGGCCGATGCGGAGAAGGTGCCTGCGGCGGTTCCGCCATCGCGACGGCCGATGCGGCCCTTTGGCCGCAGGGTGGCATCGTGACCGGGCAAGCCGACATGCGGCGCAAGGTCGGAGAGGCGATCTTTGCCGACGAGGTCGGCATCGAATATGGCGTCTACGGCGCATTCCGGCTGAGGAGCGCCTACCAGCCGGTCTTCGCGTCGCGCGGCAGATTTCTCGCCGCCGTCGCGGTCGAGGGACTGATCGAGCCGCATCGTGCCGGCAGGCCGGTGGCGCCGCAAATGTTCTTCGAAGGCGTGCCGGCAGCGGATCGGCTATTTGTCGAAACCATATGTCGGGTGCTGCATTTGCGCAACTTCCGCAACATCGGCGTCGACGGGCTCGACCTGTTCTTCAACTACAATCCGCTGATCAACGATGACCCCGCACGGGCGCTGGCCGAAATCAGGCTGATGACCAGGCATCTGGCGGATTTCGGCCTGCATCCCGGCATGCTGGTCTGCGAGATCACCGAGCAGGCTGCCGGCGACAAGGTGCTTGTCAGCCTGGCGCGCGAGATGCGGCGCGACGGCGTCCGTATCGCCATCGACGATTTCGGCACCGGGCATTCGACGGAAGAAAGGGTCGCGCTGGTGCAGCCCGACATCGTCAAGATCGACGGCACCTGGTTCGCCGAATTCTGCCGCCATGCCGCCGCCGAGCGGTTTTTCCGGCCGTTGGTTTCGACGCTGCACGACCGTGGCGCCAAGGTGCTGGTCGAAGGCATCGAGAACGCCACGCATCTGCGCGTCGCGCTGGATGGCGGCGTCGACCTGCTGCAGGGTTTTTACCTCGCCCGACCGGCGCTGGCCGGCACGCTGTTCGACGAGGAGCCGCTGTCGATCGACGGGCTGCTTGGCAGGGATAGCAACGTCATTCCCTTGTTCGGCTAGGATATGTCGAGATTCAAGTGATGCCGGCCTGCGAACGGCGGTTTCCTGCGCTTCCGGTGCTCACGTACCCAAAGTACGCTCCGCTCCGGTTCTCGGAACCCACCAGTCTGGTCGCTTCGCGCCCGTCTTCGACTCCGGCTCGGCCTGACTTGAATCTCGATATATCCTGAAATGCATCAGCGGCGCTGATGGTTACGCCAAAACAAATCACTGGATGAAGCCGCCGCTGCCGCGATAGAGGCTGGATCAAGCCCGGAGACGGGTGGTTGCGAGCAAGGGGGAGCACCGATGATACTCTATGGAATGATCGACAGCGGCAATTGCTACAAGCCGCGCCTGTTGATGGCCAAGCTCGGCATCGCTTTCACCAATGTCGAGGTCAGCTCGCACACCGGCGACACGCGCAAACCCGACTATGTCGCGAAAAACCCGAACGCCATGGTGCCGCTGCTCGAACTCGACGACGGCCGCCGGCTGGCCGAATCCAATGCCATCCTGCTCTACCTCGCCGAAGGCACGCGGTTCCTGCCGGCGGACAGATACGAACGCGCGCTGGCCTATCAGTGGCTGTTCTTCGAGCAATACAGCCACGAGCCCTATATCGCCGTGCGCAGAGCGCTGCTGACCTTCCCTGAAAGAGCCAAGGACGCGACGCCCGAGCGGCTGGCGCTGACGCTGGAGCGCGGCAACAAGGCGCTCGGCGTCATGGATAAGCACCTAGCCGGGAGCAGCTTCTTCGCCGGCAGTGCGCTCAGCGTCGCCGACATTGCGCTCTATGCCTATACGCATACGACCGAGACGGGCGGCTTTCAGCTCGACGCCTATCCGGCGGTCGCCGCCTGGCTGCAACGGGTCGAGGCCGACCCGGGGCATGTGCCGCTGGAGTGGTTGCCTTAGTTCTGTGCTCACGCTTGTCGCCGCTTCGCGGCTCGCTCCGGACGTCGCGCTTGTGGCTTCGGCCCGTGGCGTGAATGGTCGCGCGGCTATTTCAGCAGGCGATCATATTCGGAATGGGTGCCTATCCAGAACCAGACCACGTCATCGTGGTCGCGAACAGCTACGGCGCGGTAATTGACATCAACCCGCGCCGACCAACAGCGCCCGACCTGTTTGAAAAGCAACGACGGGTGGAACGGCCCAGAATTCAGTTTGGCGAAACGTCTGTTCGCCTTTGCTTTGATCAACGAGGGCAGTTTTGCGTAAGCCTCCCAAAACGAGGGAGTGGCAAAATGCTTCACAGCGGCCGAGTCCGGCCGGCCCGATGATCAGCCAAGGCCTGCTCGGCAAGCCTGTCCAGCCTGCCGGCCTTGGCGTCGGCTTCGAACTGACGGTCCCACATGTCGGCCTGCAGCGCCTCGAACCATGCGGCAAACGCCTTGAGCTCTTCGGGGTTTAGTTCGGCGACGGATTTCTCAATCTGTTCAAGCTTGCTCATGGGTTGATGATACCATGACCGGGGTAAAAACACCACAAAGTGGTCCCATAGGACCAAGGCGGTGGTTCATCGGAATCCAGACAGCAAAAAGGCGGGACAAAATCCCGCCTTCCCATGCTTGGTAGCCTGATCGGGAGCGTTTTGGCCGGGCCGGCAGCAATCTGCTGCGTCGACTTGTCGGGGTCTTTCGCTCCGGCGCGCTTCTCGCGCGACCGCCAGTACATCCGTGACTTGCCGCGCGCCCCGGGCTATCGCCCGGCGCGCACCATTCGCAAAATCAGGCTGCCTTGCTCAGAGATCCAGCGGACGACTTGCCAGTGCGGCGGTCCTGCTCGATCTCGAAGTTGATCTTCTGGCCTTCGACCAGGGTCGACAGTCCAGCGCGCTCGACTGCGGAGATGTGAACGAAAACGTCCGCGCCGCCGCTGTCAGGCTGGATGAAGCCAAAACCCTTGGTGGAATTAAACCACTTGACCGTACCTGTTGCCATTTCGATAGTCCTTTACGTTTGCTTTAGTTTGACTGGACCGAAACCCAGCCGGTTTGTATCGAGATTTTGGAGATAGAACGTCAGCAAACGCGAATATCGCGAGGCCCGGATCGATCGGCCGAAATATCAATGGACCGCATATAATATGCTTCCGCACAAAAAACAAGACGGGGCGGAAAATGGCGCCGCGGCAACGCTGCCCAACGGCCGCCCCAATCGCGTGAGAGCGTCGTCGTTGCGCGCCTGACGCGAGAGGATCGCGCCGGCTTCAGGCGCGACCGGGTTTGGGGAGAGGGCCATGAAAATCGTTCTACTTGCCGCTTGCCTGACGCTGGTGGCCGCCGAGGCGCAGGCGGTCTCGCGCTACGACCCGACGCGCATGAGCTGCGGCAAGGTGCAGGCGACGATCGCGCGCGAGGGTGCGGTCATCCTGCGCTACAGATCGGCGCGCGTGCCGGGGCTGGCGCTCTACGACCGCTATGTGCGGAGCCAGCAATTCTGCGACATCGGCGAGGTCAGGGCGCGGGCCTCGGTGCCGAGCGCCGATACGAATTCCTGCACCGTCTACAAGTGCAAGCGGGTGGAGATCGACCGGCGTTTCCGCCGGCGCCTGCTTCCGGATTAGGGGCGGTTGACGTCCCAGGGTGCCGGCATCACCTGAATATCGACATACCTAAAACCCGAACGACACCTGCGCGGGCGGCGGCGGGCCAACCCGCACGCCTTCCATGGCCAACATCTTTTCCTTGGTGGCCGAGCCGCCGGGCGCGGAAAATCCGCCGATCTTGCCACCGGCGGCAAGGATGCGATGGCAAGGGATGACCAGCGGCACTGGGTTGGCGCCGAGCGCCGCGCCCGTCTCACGCGCGAGCCCGGCATGGCCAGCGCGTTTGGCCAGTTCGCCATAGGTGGTGGTTTCGCCGAAGGCGAGCTTTCGCGCCGCGTCATAAATCGCCAGGCGGAACTCGTCGACGCCGCTGAGATCGACCGGCACACCGGAGAAATCGACGTCCTCGCCGGCGGCATAGGCCTTGATCGACGCGATCAGTTCGGCAACCCATTGCGGCTCGGGCTTCGCTGCCTGGTCGGCGGCGGCATGGCGCAGCAACCGGCGCTCGACCGCGTCGCGATTGCGCTGCGGCAGGCAGAGCCGGGTCAGCCCGGCCTCGCTCCAGGCGATGCCCATGAAGCCGAGCACGGTTTCGAAGACCGCGTGGCCGGCGGTAGCATGAGAGGCATTCATGGCGTGCTCCTTTCCGGAATCCTGCGAAGTACAAATCCAGAACAATATCGCATTTCCCGGCCCGGCTCGCCACCCGAAAACCACCTTCTACCGCGGATTGCAGGGGGAAAGATGCTGGTGTAAGGACTTTCTTAACACCCGACGAACCGGACCCGAGCGCCGCTTGCCAGCAAAATTCCTCTTTCCCGTCCTTGCGGCGGTGTTGGCCGTGGCCGCTCTCAGCGGTTGCACCTCGACTTCGCCGGTGACCCCGGCGCCCGCCTTCATGGAAAATACGGCCAACACCGATGCCGGCTTCACGCTGGCGCTGCCCGACACGGTTTCGGTGCTGCCGGAACCGTCCGACCTCGCCCAGACGGCAGCGCTGCCGGTCGAGCCGGCCGCCGCCTTTGCCGGGCCGACGCCGCTGGCGGCTTCTGCGCCCGCCGTCATGACCGCCAATGCCCAGCCAGCCATCGCAACGGCCGCTGTCGCCATGCCGGTCACCGAACAGACCGCCGCCATGCCCGGCGTTCAGCCGGTTTCCTACACCGTGCCGCAGAACCCGGCCGCTCTGGCCGCGACCGACCTGGCAGAGGGCCAGTCGAACGCCGGCGGCCGCAGCGAGATCGAGCGGCTGATCGAGAAATATTCCGCGCTTTACCAGGTACCGGTCGATCTGGTGCGCAGCGTCGTCAACCGCGAGAGCACCTTCAACCCGAAAGCCTACAATCGCGGCCATTGGGGGCTGATGCAGATCAAGCACGCGACGGCGCGCGGCATGGGTTATGATGGACCGGCAAGCGGCCTGTTCGACGCCGAGACCAATTTGAAATATGCGGTGAAATATCTGCGTGGCGCCTGGCTAGTCTCAGGCGGCAACCCCAAGCGCGCCGACCGGCTCTACCAGAGCGGCTATTACTACGACGCCAAGCGCAAGGGGATGCTGGGCGAAACCGGACTCGGCAGCGACCGCCTGCGCCGCCGCATGCAGCCCGATGCCTGAGCCGCGTCCGCCGGCGCCAAACGAAATAAGACTGCGCAAGATCCTCGACGACACGCTTCTGGCGCCGCGCTGGCCGGAAGGTTTCTTCATGCGCGCCTTCGAAGCCGCCGATGCACTCGCTTTGCATACGCTGTTGACCGCGGTGTTCGACGACGGCGCCGACGGGCCGTTCGACGAATGGTGGCCGCGCATTTCGGGCGACGCGGAATTCGACCCGGCTTTGTGTTTCCTGGTCATCGATCGCAAGGGCCGGCTGGCGGGTGCCGCGCTCTGCTGGACGCGGGCTTTCGTCAAGGATCTTGCCGTCCATCCCGAGGCGCGCGGCAAGGGCATTGCCGAGGCGCTAATGCGGCACGCCTTCGCGGTGTTTCAGGCAAGGGGCGCGACGCATGTCGACCTCAAGACCAACACGGTGGAGAACGCGGCTGCGGTGCGGCTTTATGAGCGGCTGGGGATGGTCGAGGTGGACTGGGCGGGTGAGAGGTCGGGGCAAGCGCCTTGGTAAGTGCGGCGATGTTCAGCAGAGGCTCCGACGCTCGAAGGTAACGGCATGGATCCTAGGGTCTCCGCGACGTCGCTTCGCTCCTGCTCCGCCCTAGGATGACGAAGGTACAGTGCATAAGGCCAATCGCGGACGTTGGAGATTGGCTGGAAACCTCCCCTCGCTTCGTCATCCTAGGGCGGAGCGAACGCGGAGCGCAGACCCTAGGATCCATGCCGTTACCATGGCTGTGGAGCGCAGCGCCCAAAAGGCCCTCATGTGATTTGACGCTGCGGCGCGCTGACCTACCCTCTAATGCCGGAACCGAGGAGACGAGCGATGCAGTCACCTTTCAACCGGAGCGTCGCGCTGGCCGCGGCGGTGATCCTTGTCGCCGCCACCGCAGCCTATGCCCATCATGGCTGGTCGTGGACGCAGGACGGGTTTTTCGAACTCAAGGGCCGGATCACGGCCATCTATATCGGCAACCCGCACGCCACGCTGGATGTCGACGCCGAGGGCGCGGTCTGGCGGGTGGAGATGGCTCCGCCCTCCCGCACGATCGCTGCCGGCTTCACGGAAGGTGTTGCCAAGGTCAGCGACGAGGTGACGGCGATCGGCCATCGCTCGCGCGACGAGAGCGAAAAGCGCATGAAGGCAGTCCGCATCATCGTCGGCGGCAAGACCTATGATGTCTATCCCGACCGCGTGCCGCCGGCCTGAATGGACGGGTTTTTCGCCGGCATCGAGCAACTCGCTTTGGTGCGGGGGCTGAAGGCCTCCTTCGTCGCCTACCCCATAATCAATGCGCTGCACATCATGTCGATCGGCGCGTTGCTGACCAGCGTCTGGCTGATCGACCTCAGGATTCTGGGCGCCTTCCGGTCGCTGCCGCAGGCGGCGTTCGTGGCGCTGCTGCGCCGCACCGCATTGGGCGCGTTCGGCGGTGCGCTTGTCACGGGCTCGCTGCTGTTTTCGGTCAGGGCGAGCGAGTATGCGGCGATGCCGATTTTCCTCACCAAGATGACACTCATCCTCCTCGCCGGCGCCAATTTCCTCGTCTTCATGCGCCGCGCAAAAGGCGGTGACGAGCCGGCTGGTGGGGGCACGGCCGTGCTGGCTGTGCTTTCGCTGATGCTGTGGACGTCTGTGCTTTTCGCCGGGCGGTTTATTGGGTTTCTCGGCTGAGGCGAGCGAGGCGCTGGCGTTCGCAACGTGCGAGATGGTTCGTGGCTCGAAACGCAGACCGAGGCGTGGCTGAAAGGCGCTGAAACATTGCCTCGAAGCGGCCGGCACCTCGTTGGAAAACATAGTCATGGTGCGCATCTACGCCGTCAATTCCGGCTTCTACAAACCATCAACCGCGTCTATGCGAAGTATTTTTCGACGAACTCGCCGGCGCGGAGTTTTGTGCCGGTGGCCTCGTGGCCGATGGAGTTTGATATCCAGATCGAGTGCGTGGCGGTGGCGTGAAGCGTCAACTTCTGCCCTTCCAGGATAATTTCCGCTTGTCTTTAAAGTAAAGTCGTCCCCAAATCCATCTGGGGATAGGGAGGGCGAGTCATGAACAAGCTGCCGAAAAAATTCGTCGCTTCAGCTTGTCGAAAATGAAGTGATCAAACGCGACACAATTGACGGCGACAAGGCGAAGGAAGCTGTAACTAGGATGCGCAAGGCTGCAAGCAAGTTGGAGAGAACAAAGAACAAAATCGTGAAGGAAGCCGTCGTCGATGTTGTGGATTAGCCTACTAAAGTACCAGACATTTTTATGGATCAGGCTGCCGCTGGCGATGTTCGTCGCTTTTATGGCTTTGCCTCAACCCGCCACTGCAAAATGCGCCGATATTCCCATGGCAGTGGTCGGTCCTATGACCGGCGATTGGGCGTACGACGGTGAGGAGATGCGGCGGGGCGCTCAACTTGCAGTAGACGACATTAATGCCAAGGGCGGGGTACGAGGATGCAAGATAGTACTCACCGTGCTCGATGATCAGTATACACCAGCCACCGCGATAGCCCTCGCCAAGAGATTGGCAAAAGAGGGGGTTCGCTTTGTTATCGGCCATTTCAACTCAGGCAGTTCTGTCCCTGCCGCGATGATCTATGCCAAGAACAACACTTTGATGGTCAGCCCCGCGTCGACAAATCCCGCTCTTACCGAATTCAAACTTTGGAATGTCATTCGCACGGTCGGTCGTGACGATGTTCAGGGGATGTTTGCCGGCGAGTATATGGCCGATCATTTCTCAGCACAAAATCTTGCCATCGTTAGCGATGGTACGCCCTATGGTGATGGCTTAGCGAACAAGGCAAGAAAAGCGCTGCGAGCAAAGGGGCATCCTGAAAAGCTGGCCAAAAAGATCAAACCCGGCCAAGGCGATTTTGCAGACCTCATCAGCAAACTTAAATCGATGAAGATCGAAGTTCTCTTCTTCGCGGGGCTTGCCGACGATTTTGGTCCGCTCGTTCGCCAAACCAAGGAAGCTGGGCTGAAGGTTCAGTTCATCTCCGGAGATGGAGCTCTAGTTCACGATCTGCCCGGGAAAGCGGGGCCCGCATTGGAAGGCGTGCTAATAGCATTTTCGCTCGAGGACCGGAGCAATCCTGCCGCAGCCGACGTTGTCGCGCGCTTTCGTTCTCAAGGATTCGAGCCGGCAGACTACACGCTGAAGTCCTATGCGGCAGTCCAAGTGGCGGCCAAGGGTATCGAAATGGCAGGTGGTCAGGCGCCAAGGGCTGTTGCGGCTTCTATAAAATCCGGCCAGCCAATTCCGACCGTGTTGGGGAACCTGACCTTCGACGCGAAGGGAGATCGAAATCAGCGTGACGTAACAATGTACGTCTGGAAAAGGCGGGGAGACGGCACACTCATGATGGATTTCCAATCCCCATAGCTTACGCAAAATACTCCTGCAGCGGCCGCACTTCCAAACTCCCCGCCCGCAGCGCCGCAATCGCCTCCGCCACCGCAGCTGCACCCGACAGCGTCGTGTAGTACGGCACTTTCTGCATCAGCGTTGCGCGGCGCAGCGATTTCGAATCCGATACCGCCTTCTGGCCGTCCGTGGTGTTGAAGACGATCTGCACCTGGCGGTTGCGGATGGCGTCCTCGATGTGCGGGCGGCCTTCCAGAACCTTGTTGATTTTCTCGGCGGCGACGCCGTTTTCGGCGAGGAAGCGGGCGGTGCCAGAGGTGGCGAGCACCTTGAAGCCCTGGCCGGCGAGCCGCTTGACCGCCGGCAGGATGCCTTTCTTGTCCTCGTCGCGCACCGAGACGAACAGCGTGCCGGAGCGCGGCAGGTCGACGCCGGCGCCTAGCTGGCTCTTGGCGAAGGCCAGTGCGAAGTCGCGGTCGAGGCCCATGACCTCGCCGGTCGAGCGCATTTCCGGGCCGAGCAATATGTCGACGCCGGGAAAGCGGGCAAAGGGGAATACCGCTTCCTTGACCGCGATGTGGCCGGGATTGCGTGGGTCGGGCATGGCGCCGTAATGGGCGAAGGCGTCTTCCAGGCTTTCGCCGGCCATGATGCGGGCAGCAATCTTCGCGATAGGCCGCCCGATAGTCTTGGCGACGAAGGGCACGGTGCGCGATGCCCGCGGATTGACCTCCAGCACATAGACGGTGCCGTCCTTGATCGCGTACTGCACGTTCATCAGCCCGCCGACATTGAGCGCGCGGGCAAGGGCTGCCGTCTGGCGCTCCAGCTCGTCGACGAGCTCCGAGGGCAGCGAATGCACCGGCAGCGAGCAGGCGCTGTCACCGGAATGGATGCCGGCCTCCTCGATGTGCTCCAATATGCCGGAGACGTAGGTCGCCTTGCCGTCGCAGAGGCAATCGACGTCGACCTCGATGGCGCCTGAGAGATAGGTATCGAACAAAAGCGGGTTCTTGCCGAGCAGCGTGTTGATCTGGCCGGTCTTGTCGTTGGGGTATTTCTGCTTGATGTCCTCCGGCACCAGGCCGGGCACGGTGTCGAGCAGATAGGATTGCAGCATGCTCTCGTCGTGGATGATCTGCATGGCGCGGCCGCCGAGCACGTAGGACGGGCGCACCACCAGCGGGAAGCCGAGCTCGCCGGCGACGAGGCGGGCCTGCTCGACCGAATAGGCGATGCCGTTCTTCGGCTGGCTGAGGCCGAGCTTGTGCAGCAGCTTCTGGAAGCGGTCGCGGTCCTCGGCGAGATCGATCATGTCGGGCGAGGTGCCGAGGATCGGGATGCCGGCCTTCTCAAGCGCGTCGGCGAGCTTCAGCGGCGTCTGGCCGCCGAACTGGACGATGACGCCGACCAGTTCGCCGGCCGCCTGCTCGGCGCGCAGGATTTCCAAAACGTCCTCCGGCGTCAGCGGCTCGAAATAGAGCCGGTCGGAAGTGTCGTAGTCGGTCGAGACGGTCTCCGGGTTGCAGTTGATCATGATCGCCTCGAAGCCGGCGTCACGCAGCGCAAACGCCGCATGGCAGCAGCAATAGTCGAACTCGATGCCCTGGCCGATGCGGTTGGGGCCGCCGCCGAGGATGACGACCTTTTTGCGCGACGAGACCTGCGCCTCATTGGCGAGCGCGCCGGCGAACGGCGTCTCATAGGTCGAATACATGTAAGCGGTGGGCGAGGCGAACTCGGCCGCGCAGGTGTCGATGCGCTTGTAAACCGGATGCACGTCGAGTTTTTCGCGAATCTTCTGGATTTCTTCGACGTCTTTCCTGACCAGGGACGCGAGGCGGGCATCGGAAAAACCCATCGCCTTCAACATGCGCAGATTGGCGGCGTCCTCGGGAATGCCGTGCTCGCGGATGCGCGCTTCCATATCGAGAATGCCGGCGATCTGTTCGAGGAACCACGGGTCGATCTTGCACATTGCGTGCACGTCTTCCAGCGAGGTGCCCATGCGGATCGCTTGCGCCACCATGCGCAGCCGGTCCGGCGTCGGCGTGCCCAAAGCGGCGCGAATGGCGTTGCGGTCGTCGACGTGGCTGGCGGCCGTGCTGCCATGGCCGATGCCGGGGATCTCGATCTCGTCCAGACCGGTCAGGCCGGTCTCCAGCCCGCGCAGCGCTTTCTGCAGCGATTCCTGGAAAGTGCGGCCGATGGCCATGACCTCGCCGACCGACTTCATCGAGGTGGTCAGCACCGGCTCGGCGCCGGGGAATTTCTCGAAGGCAAAGCGCGGGATTTTGGTGACGACATAGTCAATGCTCGGCTCGAACGAGGCCGGCGTCGCGCCGCCGGTGATGTCGTTCTCCAGCTCATCCAGCGTGTAGCCGACGGCGAGCTTGGCGGCGATCTTGGCGATCGGGAAGCCTGTCGCCTTGGAGGCCAGCGCAGACGAGCGCGAGACGCGCGGGTTCATCTCGATGACCACCAGACGGCCGTCGGCCGGGTTGACGGCGAACTGCACGTTGGAGCCGCCGGTCTCGACGCCGATCTCGCGCAGCACCGCGATCGAGGCGTTGCGCATCATCTGGTATTCTTTGTCGGTCAGCGTCAGGGCCGGGGCGACGGTGATCGAATCGCCGGTATGGACGCCCATCGGGTCGATGTTCTCGATCGAGCAGATGATGATGCAGTTGTCAGCCTTGTCGCGGACAACCTCCATCTCATACTCCTTCCAGCCGAGCACGCTCTCCTCGATCAGCACTTCGGTGGTCGGCGAGGCGTCAAGGCCGGACTGGACGATCTCGTAGAATTCGGCGCGGTTGTAGGCGATGCCGCCGCCGGTGCCGCCCATGGTGAAGGACGGGCGGATGATGGCGGGCAGGCCGACATGGTCGAGCGCTTGTGCTGCGATCGCCATGCCGTGGCTGATGTAGCGCTGCTTGCGGTCGCCCTCGCCGAGGTTCCAGCGCGTTTCCAGCGCGTCGAGTGCGGCGTCAAGATTTTCGGGCTTCTCGGCCTTCAGTGCGGCGCGCTCGGCCTCGTGCGTCTTGCGGTCGGCGTTCTTGACGTCGGTGGCGTTGGCCAGCATCGACTTCGGCGTTTCCAGGCCGATCTTGTTCATCGCCTCGCGAAACAAAGCGCGGTCCTCGGCCTTGTCGATGGCCGTGGCGTCGGCGCCGATCATCTCGACATTATAGCGGTCGAGCACGCCCATGCGGCGCAGCGACAGAGCGGTGTTGAGCGCGGTCTGGCCGCCCATGGTCGGCAGCAGCGCGTCCGGCCGCTCCTTGGCGATGATCTTGGCCACAACTTCCGGCGTGATCGGCTCGATATAGGTGGCATCGGCCAGTTCCGGGTCGGTCATGATGGTGGCCGGGTTGGAATTGACCAGGATGACGCGAAAGCCCTCTTCCTTCAGCGCCTTGCAGGCCTGGGTGCCGGAATAGTCGAACTCGCAGGCCTGGCCGATGACGATGGGGCCGGCCCCGATGATCAGGATCGACTTGATGTCGGTGCGTCTTGGCATGTCGAGGGTCCGTTCGGCGGGCGGCTTGCACAAAAAGCCGGACGGGATGACCCGGCCGGTTGTGCTCGCGATTCTGGTATCAGGCTAGGAGGGCCTTATAGGGAAGAGTTTTGCCGGATGTAACCCCCTAAAATGCGAGTAGGGGAGTAGGGCAGTAGGGCAGTAGGGGAGTAGGGGAGTAGGGGAGTAGGGGAGTAGGGGAGTAGGCGAGTTGGGGAGATGGGGAGTAGGGGAGTAGGGGAGTAGGGGAGGAGGCAGAGGTTCGAGAGGCAGATT